>CAZWKW010000009.1:0-4030 GCA_964634115.1 uncultured Candidatus Saccharibacteria bacterium
TCACAAGTGCCTCCAGCACTCCACCTCTAACGGGGCAAGCGACCTCAACGACGACACCCGATGTTGCTACAACAACCGCAACTTCCACACCAGATTCGCAATAAAAGTTAGGCCACAAAGTTTGACCAACCACCAAACTTTGTGGTTATTTTTATCCCCTCTCCATATCACAAATAGTATAATATGGGTATGAAAAAAGATATAACTGTTTTTGAACAATCGTCAGTTAGGAAAGTTTGGTAAGTAAGCCTAATGTTCTAGGAGCCTCCTAGAACATTAGCTATAGTTGTGCGAATAGGTCTATTACTTTCTCTACCTGCAGTTTAGCTTTTCTAAATGCTATTTTTAGCTTAGATTCTTCTGTTTGGTCTTGCTCATATGGGTCTGTACCAGCCCTGCGCTCGCTCAAGTCTGATACCCCATCGCCATCAGCATCAAGATATATGATACTTGCAAATGCACTAGCAACAGACAAGTTGGCAACTGGTTGATCTGGAACTGATGGATCCGTACCATTCTTATACTCATCCACGTCTGCCATACCATCACCATCTAAGTCTACACGTCCTCCTGTGCTTGGATTAATAAGACCTACTATACCTTCTCCGGCTGTAGAGCCTACACTACGTGTAAACCATTCTGATGTCTTTGAGCCGTCACTATATGCCCACAATATCTCTGATACTTCTGATAAATTATAATCATTTACACCTTTGTTAGCATATACATTATCTACATAAAGTACCCAATAATTTGTACCGTCCCATCCAACGCCATTAATTGTGTCCAGATAATTATCTCCCCACCCAAGTGTATAAGTAAACCCACATGGGCCAGCACTATTAATTATAGAGTCCATCCCCTTCGTACCTGTAAAGTCTCTATCACAGAGCATACTACCGTCACCTTCTATAATCTTTACACGCGCTCCGTCGGCAAAGGTATAAACAGGAGCAAAGCTAATAATAATGGCAGCTAGTGCCAAAAATGAAATTATTCTTTTCATAAATAAAAATCCTTAATGGGTTTTAAGGACTACAGTGCACTCTATTATTTTAAAGAGTATCTACTGCAGATGCTCCCACCCTAGAGGAGCATGCTACTAATTAACAAATAAGAGGAAGACCGGACTTAACCCTTCTACTTCACTCAGGGTATCACCGTTGCTGGGCAGTGGAGGATTTGATCACCTCACTTCCACCTCTATATTTGTGTTGTAGTTACGACTATAATTTAAATTTGTTAAAAACACAAGATTGACCAATTATAATAAATGTAGTGTATAATACATATATGTTTTACTATGTATCGAGAATTATACTAGTGATAGTACTTATATTAGTAGCAGCTATCTTACATCAGAGTACTATAAATGCACGCAACCAAGTAACACCAGACGTTACCGAACAGGTAGACGTACAAAAGCTTGGTGATTATTAATACGCGTAGCGTGGTAGTACTTTTTATGGCACAATGCAGTCAATGTGGTGGATAATATTTCTATTAATTCTCGTAGCGTTTGCCGTGTTTAGCATTATCTTAATGTATCACTGGCTAAAGTTTGCAATGGACAAAAAGGCTACCATTATTACATTTATAATATACTTCTTTGGTAGTGCATTACTACTTTTTATAATATTCTCAGCTATTCTTGCTCTTAGTACATAGTGATATGCCGTACAACTTCAACAACAACCGCATACACACACAGGAAGATGAAAAAATAGCACTCATTACACGCAAACATTGGGTTATGCTCTTGCGAGATATCCTGGTAATACTTGCCGTTGGATCTATTGTATTTACTGGCTTTGCAATCTTTATAGGAGGAAGTGGCGAGGCATCTCCTATACTGGCACTCATTCTATCTGTACTACTTTTAATTATTTGGCTTGCTCTCTTTACCGCATGGACCAATCATTATTTAGATATCTGGATAATTACAGATAAACGCATAATAGACATAGATCAAATTTCATTATTCAAACGTGTAAAATCAACAATACGCATAGAACGTATACAAAATATCTCCGTCAAGCGCTCTGGTATACTGGAGGAAATGTTTAACTTCGGCACAATACGTGTGGAGACTGCAGGATACAAGACAGACCTCTCTGTAATGGAGGGCATTCCAAAACCAGATAAGGTATCGCGAACAGTACTTGAGTACGTAGATATAGCTACAGAACATAAAAGTAGACTTACCCACACATCACTAGGCAATCCAACCAAAAGCGAATAAAATGTAACAGTATAGTATGTCATTTTTACTTTTCGCATATGGCTCTCTTATAAATGAGAATAGCCGCAAACAAACACTAAAAACTAGTACCTTAGTAGCAGAAGATATAATTCTGAGTGGATATGCACGTAAGATGAATGCTCCGTATCTTGATGGGTACTTGTACCTAAACATGGTTCCTCGAGCTAAACATTCTGTGAAAGGGGTGGTAATTAGCGTAACTAAAAAAGACACACCAAAATTAGCAAAAAGAGAAGAGGGCTCGGAATTAGTAGATATTACTAGTGAACTTAATGTAAACTTCGGAGGACAAGTATTTGCATATATGCAACCAGATAAAAAGTATCCTGAAATGAAAGTACTCAAAAGCTATATAAATACATGCTTGTCTTATTTACCCAAAAATGAGCATAATACATGGCTAAAAGAAACACTTATAGAAAATGAAGTTGTGGATGATTCGGAAAATCCACTTTATGAATTTCCTGCACAAGATTAAATGAATATGCTAATATATTGCATATGACAAATAAAAAATTATCTACAGAGAGTTATAAAGGTGTGCGCGACTTCTACCCGCGTGATAAATTTGTGCACAACTATATTTTAGAAACGATGAGCCGCGTGTGTGAGCGATCCGGTTACGAGAATTACGACGCAAGTATACTAGAGCCTGCCGAGCTCTACCGCACAAAGGCAGCTGAGAATGAAGAAATAGTAAACGACCAAACTTATACATTTACAGACCGTGGTGATAGAGAAGTTACTTTACGCCCAGAAATGACACCTACAGTTGCAAGAATGGTCGCAAGTAAAAGGCGTGAGCTCTCCTTCCCTCTGCGTTGGTACTCTATACCCAACGTATTTCGTTACGAGAGGCCTCAACGCGGGCGCCTGCGCGAGCACTGGCAGCTTAACGCCGACATCTTTGGTGCAGAAGGCTTAGATGCCGAGGTAGACAATATAGCGCTTGCCTACAACATAATGAAGGAGTTTGGCGCGGACGATGCAGATTTTGAAATTCGCTTAAACGACCGCCAACTTCTGAATAATATATTTGACGAGCTTGATCTGGGCTTTGAACAACGTCAAAATGCCATGCGTATAATGGACAAAAAAGCGAAAATAAGTAAAGAGGACTTTAAAGAAGAATTAAGCAAATTCTTGGGTGAGAAAACAGATGCAACTATAGAAAAAATAGAAAACACGCACACCAATGTACGCCTTGAGGAGCTAGTGTCCAAGCTTGCGAGCCTTGGCATTAACAACACTGTTGTAGACACAAGCACAGTGCGTGGATTCAACTACTATACAGGTATTGTGTTTGAAGTGTTTGACACAGACCCAGACAATAACCGCTCTATGTTTGGTGGCGGGCGCTACGATAACCTTACCGAGATGTTCGGTGGTGAGCAAATCACGGGCATTGGCTTCGGCATGGGAGATGTAACAATGCAAAACTTTCTAGAAGCACACGAGCTGCTGCCAAAGTACGTACCAGCTACAGAAGTTATGATTTGTGTGTTAGATGCAGGATGCTATGACAAGGCACAGGAACTTGCGCAGCTCCTTCGCAAACAAGACGTCAATACCTCAGTAAACTTTTCTGGTAAAAAACTTGGCGACCAAATAAAGGCGGCGGACAAAGCCGGCATACCGTTTATAATTCCATTTGGAGAAAAGGAGGCAAACGCAAGCAAAGTAACGATAAAGCACTTAGAAAGTCGCAAAGAAAAAGAATTAAAAACAGAAGAAGTCTCAGACTTCATATTTGAATTTACAGAATGA
>CAZWKW010000009.1:4130-12602 GCA_964634115.1 uncultured Candidatus Saccharibacteria bacterium
ATGAGGAAGATTACATTTGATATAGAGACAACAAACACATTTGCAGACGTTGGCTCAAGTAGTCCTGCTGACCTGAACATCGCAGTGGTGGCACTACATGATTCTGAAACAGACGAGTACAGTTATTACTTGGAAAAAGATTTTCCAAAACTATGGAAGATTTTAGAACATGCCGATATGCTCATAGGCTACAACTCCGACCACTTTGACATTCCACTTCTCAACAAATATTTTCCTGGAGAGCTTACTCATATTAAAAGTCTGGATATTCTAAAAGAAATTCATAAAAGCCTAGGTAGACGCCTTAAGTTAGACACAGTTGCAGAGGCAACACTCGGAGAAAGCAAAAGTGCAAACGGTCTACAATCTATACGTTGGTGGAAGGATGGAGAAATACAAAAGGTTTGCGACTATTGCGTACAAGATGTAAAGGTTACAAAGGGCGTATACGACTACGTATTTAAACATGGCAAACTAAAGTACAAAGATCTGGGTAAGACGCGCGATATAAACATAGACACATCTGGCTGGGAGGACCAAGAAGATGTGGCGCTTACCCATACGTTACCTTTTTAAATTTTTCTGGTACAATATTGTGACAATTTATAAATTATTAAACACTTAAATACATTATGTTAAAAACAAATAATGGAATCGCAACAGTGCCAGTTGCTATAATTGTGGCAGGTCTCATGATAGCCGCGGCACTTTACTTCTCGCTTGGTAATAAGCAAGCACAAGCACCGTCTGCTCCTAATACTCCAGAGCAAGCACAGACTGTAGAGATCCCTGGAGTACAGCCAGATGACCATATACTAGGAAACCCAGATGCCGATATTGTAATCGTAGAATACTCGGATACAGAATGTCCATTTTGTAAAAAGATGCACGAAACATTACAACAAGTTATAGATAAATATGGTGCAGATGGCAAGGTAGCATGGGTATATCGTCAGCTCCCACTTGCACAACTGCACTCTAAGGCTCCAAAGCAGGCGCAAGCAACAGAATGTGCAGCAGCCTTAGGTGGTAATGAGGCATTCTGGGCATTTACAAATAAGCTCTACGAGGAAACCCCATCAAACAATGGTCTGGATATGAGTAAGCTACCAGAGTTTGCCGTAGCAGCAGGGCTAGATAAAGCTGCGTTTGAAGCTTGTCTAGAATCTGATACAGGTAAAGACGTTATAGAAAAGCACCTACAAGAGGCGCTTGCCGCAACTGGTGGACGTATAGGCACACCGCACAATGTTATACTATTTGGAGGTGAGCAGATTACAGCATCCGGATACATACCATTTGAGGGAATGGACAAAATGATAGAGCAAATGCTAAACCAAGAACAGTAAAATAGAATTTAGTTGCAAAAAACGTCCTCTACCGAGGGCGTTTTTTAACGCATTAAATCTCGCAATTCGCAATATTTACATTTGCCTTGTTTGTGTTTCTCGCAACGAGTATTCCAAAAGTTCAAATCCAGTATCTCGTTAGATACTTTTCTTACAAGCTCCTGCAGTTCTTCTACATCTTTTTTTGGAACGTCAAAGCTCTCTTTATGGAACTTGCCACGTGCGTCCGCCTGTATAAAGTCAATTTCTCCACTTACCATCTCATACACTCTACCCTTACCGCTCTCTCTTACTCCACTATTGTGCAAGTCTAACATCAATTTATAAAAAATCAGTTGCCTATAATAATCACCATTACTTGTTTTTGTATTACCAAGTATTGCATTACGACTCTTTGGAGTACCTGTCTTATAATCTACCACTAACACGTCGGTACTGTTTAATATCTCTAGCTTGTCTAACTTACCACGTAACAATATGTCTCCGAGGTGCACCTTTAGGCTCAGCTCATTTACAGTATTCATGTTTAATTTACCATCATAATAGTCAAGCCAAGCTGTTAATGCATCTTTACCACGTTGCAATGACTCTTCGTACTCATCAGTACTTAATGGTTGTCTACTTAATGCTCTTTTGAATTCTTTAATCAAGATTCCTAAGCTGGCTTTACGCTTGGCAGTAGAGTGCTCAAAGTAATATTGCAAGGCGCTGTGTACAGCGTTACCAAATGCAAGGTGCTTACTTGGACTCTCTGGTATACGTACCAGGTTACGATAGAAGTATTGCCACGGGCAAGCAAGGTAATTGTTAAGTGCGGTTACAGAGAGCCCAAAATCATTAAAAAGACCGTTTAAAAAGTCTTTATCATATATAGCAGAATCCTTACTTTTTGATACCGCAAAAAGTTCGTTTGCTGTAATCTCATTTTCAAATCTCTCTGTTTTAACTTTCTTAACCAGAGTATTATCTATTTCGTCTATAAAAATGCTAGGTAGTTGTGCTCTACCATCTGAGTTGCTCTTGGCATAGCTTATACCAACTCCTAAGCGCGCTCGAGTAAGAGCTACATAGAAAAGCCGTCGCTCATCATCGTTATCTCCTGTCGCATTTGCAAGATTAGGAATTTTAAATATATCGCTAGAGCGTTTATTGCCCCAACGTTTATCTTTCGCATGTAGAATATACACATAATCAAACTCAAGCCCCTTAGCCTTGTGTGCTGTCATAAGTCGTACAGAGCTCTGTGTTATAGTTCCAGACGAGTCTTTACTAATAGGAATAGCGTACTCCTCTAGGAGCTGAAGATGGTGCACAAGATCACTTACGGTGTAATCAGTATCACGTGTAGATAAATCTTGTACAACTCTAGTGAGTCCACGCAACTTTTCTACCAGCTCTCCTGCTCGCTGCGAATTTAATATATACGCAAGAAATCCCGACTCGCGCACAAGATGAATAAAGAAAGTTGGTACTGGCTCATTGCGTGCATACTTTGCTAAGGTCTCCAACTTTTTTATAAACTGTTCAGACTCTTTGATATTTGCTAATGTATTTTTTAGTAACTTCTTATTTGTAAAAATATCAGATATACTTTTACGCTCACGCCGTGCATAACGTAGTACCCTATATACACTCTTTGGCGAAAGGCCAAGAAACGGCAAATGCATTGCCGGTACCAACCGTGTAGAACTACCAAACTCTGCAACAGCAAATAGCACAACTAATAACTTACGTATGTCTGGGTCTGCCAGCACATTCTGATTACTCTCTATACGATGTGGTAGTGACGTTTGCTCAAGTGCGGTACTCACAGGACCAGCGTCTGCATTGTTACGATACAACACAGCTATCTCTGCTGGCTTTACTCCATCATCTATTTTTTCTTTTATATCTTTTGCCAGCCATAGCAGTTCATTTTCCTCATTACTAAATTCTCGCAGTTCTATGCCACTCTTTTTAATGCCACAGCTAGACTTAAGCTCCGCATTATATTCCACATTACCATCCATAAGAGAATGCGCTCCGTCTAGTATTTCTTGCCCAGAGCGATAGTTATCTTCTAGTGTTATAAGCATTGCGCTAGGATAAAGCTTTTTAAAGTAATTAAAATTCTCTAGAGAGGCACCTTGAAAACGAAAGATTGCCTGCTTCTCGTCCCCCACTATAAACAAATTCGGATTATTGTGAAAATTAGATAGGAGTTCTAATATCTTATTTTGTGCACCATTTGCATCTTGGTGCTCATCTGCAAGTATATATTGATACTGCTCTTGCAAGCGAGTAAGCAGCGCACTGCTGTTCTCTAGTGCGTGCATTGCCTCAAGTATCATATCTTCGTAATCATAAAGTCGCTTACCGCGTAACTCTGTCTCGTAACTTTCGTATATTGCTGCCAGCTCTTTTCCTCGTTCTACTCTTTTTAATTCGTCTGTGTACTTGGCCTTTACCTTACCCTTATGTGCTCCACTATTGTGGAGTAAATCCTCTGAGCACTCTATCTCAATCTTGCGCTTATCTAAGCTTGCTCTTAATTGCTTTGGCGAGACTCCCTCTCTTTTAAGCTCACTTATTTTGCTACGTATCGGTGCAAGAAAGTAGAAGTTGTTGCTAAACGGCTTGAGATGTGTAAGTTCACTATCTGCAATAATCTCTCGCAACAAACTTACCTGCTCTATGTCTGTAATTGGCTCACCACCAATAATACGCTCAAACTCATCTGGGTAACGTAAAATAATTTCATTACAAAATCCGTGGAATGTATGTATTGCCACCTTGTAGGCATCTTGACCTATTATGGATATAAGGCGTTTACGCATTGCTGATACACCTGCCTCGGTAAATGTAAGTGCCAATATACCACCAGCATCTGTGTCTGTAACACGTAAGATATTGGCAATACGAAGGGTCAATATTTGCGTTTTGCCTGTACCGGGGCCGGCCACTACCATTACGGCGCCTTCCACAGTATCCACTGCTTGCCGTTGTGCCTTATTAAGTATTTTATATGTCTTATTAAACTCTGGTGTTGTTTTCGGCTTTGTCATAATTGCAAGTATAACACTTCTTTTAATTACTTGACTTGTAAACTGATAAGAGTATTATCACCGACATTAAAAGTTAGAATGTCACAAGATGGGAATAGAAACAATGGGGAAAGAGTTGTCACCACAAGAACAAGCAGAGGAAAACTTCAGCAAATGGAATGAGGCGCTACAAACAAAAGATCCGGCAGTTGTTGCAACAATGTACACATCTGATGCTTCTTTTTTACCAACTGTATCACCAGAATTTAAGTACGGCACAAAGGGCGCCGAAGATTATTTTGAACACTTTTTAACAAGAAATCCTGAAGGTAGTATTGTTGAAAGTAGAGTTCAAAGCCTTGACGAAAACACCTTACTACATTCCGGTTTTTATAACTTTGAAGTTGGGCCGACGCACAACCGCTCATTAGTTGAGGGTCGGTTCACTTTTTTGTGGATTAAGATAGATGACAAATGGAAAATTGCCCACCACCACTCATCATTCAAGCCGAAAGTTAGCTAAGAGTATCTAAAAATTGTTTTGCTTTTTGTACCAAGAGTGCTGCATTTACAAATGTAACACGCCCTATTGCCTCATACATTGTAAGCCACTTGTGATTTACAATCTCCCCATCTGCATATACTACTTCAGCATCCCAACCTACCTCAGCCAAAAGGTAAACTACAGTTTTTGATACTCCACTCTTTATTTCGTAACTTATTTCTTCACGAAATCCTTGCTTTATATCTATATCTAGTCCAACCTCCTCTTTAACTTCACGTACTGCCGTTTCCCTCTCGTTCTCTCCATCTTCAGAGTGGCCTTTAGGGAATCCCCAATTACCATGTGCTTTGTCTTTTATCACTAAAAAGCTCAACCCGCCAGACTCACCCACTTTGTAGACTATTGCACCTACAGATTTTTCTTTCTTCTCACTCATGCGCGCATAGTATCACACAGTATAGAAAAAAGAAGGAGGCTACCTCTTAGAAAACATTGCGGAAATTGATTTACCAGTTGCAAGCCTTTTTACAATATCTGCAATAATTGGAGCAATACTAAATACCTTAATCTTCTTACTCAACCTTTTATGTGCCTCCTGCGGTATTGAGTCACTAACCAGTACCATTTTAATAAAGTCATTATTGTTTATCCTATCTAATGCAGGACCAGAGAATATTCCATGCGTGGCAGCCACTATCAGCGCCTTCGCGCCCTTCTTTTGCAGTAACTTGCTAGCCTTGTCTATAGTACCAAAGGTGTCCATCATATCGTCTATTACTATTGCTGTCCTGCCCTTCAAATACTTCTTATCGCCAATTAGTACCGTCTTCTCCACAGTATTCTTTTTGGAATAGTCACGCTCTTTGGAAAGTACTAAGAACGGTAATCTAAACAACCCGGCAAACATTTTTATACGCTTCAGCGCTCCTTCATCCGGTGCTACCAACACGAATTTTTCTTTATAATTTTTATTTTTTACAAATATATTTTTATGTAAATAGTCTCTTATCGCATAAGTTGTATACAAGTTATCGCATGGAATGTTAAAAAAGCCCTGGATTTGAGGAGAATGCAAGTCAAATGTGATTACTCTGTCCACTCCGGCCAGCTCAAATATATCTGCCACATCCCGCGCACTAATTGCTCCGCGAGGGTTATCTTTCTTATCTTCTCTGGAATATGGGAAAAATGGCACAATAAGATTTACATGCTTTGCATCAGAGCGGCGCAGCGTGCGCGCAAGTATATACGTCTCCATCAAGTAATCGTTTGCTGTTCTGTAATTACCGTTACTATCCTTCTCGCTTGCGTAGCCACCGGTTTGAAGTATAAATACATTTTTACCACGCACACTCTCAGGAATCCGTGGACGAAACTCGGTATTGGCAAAGTACTCAAACACATTCCCAATTGGCTTTCTATTAAGCAACTTGGAGACGTCCGCAACAAGTTGTGGATTAGAGCTACCTCCTATAATGCGAACATTTTTCATTTTCTAAAAATTAATGCTTCTCTATCTGGACCTACGCCTATCGAGCTTATCTTAGCGCTAAACATTTTCTCTATACTATCCACATAGTGCTGCGCTGCAGCAGGCAACGCAGCAAAGTCACGCACACCTGAGATATCATCTTCCCATCCCTGAAAAGTTTTGTATCCCTCACTAGTTAGCACCTTAATTTCTGGTAATCCAGTTAGTACGTCCAGCTTTGTTAAATTAATTTCGTCTATACCATTTATTAGCACGCTCTCTGCAACCGCGCGAGCATCCAGCCAGCCACAGCGGCGCGGCCGTCCTGTGGTTGCTCCATACTCACCACCCGCTTCGCGTATCTGCTCACCAAGCTCGTTATCCAGCTCTGCTTCAAACGGCCCTTCCCCTACTCGCGTTGTATATGCTTTTGTAATTCCTATAACATTCCCAACATATTTTGGTGCAATACCAAGCCCTGTACATACTCCACCAATCGTAACAGAAGATGAGGTTACATATGGGTAGGTGCCATGATCTATGTCTAGATGATGCGCCTGAGCACCCTCAAACAATACTTTTTTACCTTTACCTATCTGCTCATTTATCCACCTCCTTGTGTCTGTTATAAGCGGTAGTATTCTGTCTCGTACTGTTTCTATTTTTGCCAATTCTTCCTCAGCATTTAGCTTAAGCCCGAGTGCTTTATTATGAAACTCACAATTCTCTTCTATTCTCTTTTTTAAGGCATCAGTATCTCTAATTTCACCAACTCGTATACCTATGCGCATAGCCTTATCTGTATAGCATGGTCCTATGCCTTGCTTTGTTGTTCCCACTTTATCTCCGCCTTTCAACTCCTCTATTTTGCCGTCTATCTCTTTATGATAGTCCAATAACATGTGCGCTCTGTCGGAGAGCTTAACTCTATTTACCACATCAAGCCCATTACTTTCTAGTTCTTCAATCTCTTCAATAAGGCTTTGCAGATGCACGACAGTACCGTTACCTACCACTCCAATAGCTTCTTTGTGCAGTAACCCACTTGGCAATAAGTGAAAAACGTACTTAGTGCCATTCACAACTATTGTGTGTCCTGCATTGCTACCACCTGCACTTCTGGCCACAATGTCAAAGTTTCCTGCTAGAGCATCTACAAGCTTACCCTTACCCTCATCGCCCCATTGTGTACCTATTATTGCTGTGTTTGCCATATTAAATATTTAGTTTAATCTTATTTTCTCTTATATATTTCGCAATTTCAAGTGGTAACTTCGGATTAAAGAGTGCGGCAGTAGCACACATTACAAACTCCGCACCCGCGTTTATGTGAGCCATAAATCCTTCAGCATCTGTTACTCCTCCGCAGCCTATTATTTTTAAATCCTTCTTCTTTATCCCAAGATCTTTACGAGCAAGCTCCAAGTAACGTACCGCCTCTACAGAAAGATCAAGTATCGCAGCACCGCACGTACCCGAGCTTAAACCACCAGGGAGAGCTTGCTTACCATTCTTGTCTACCACATTCATTGGGATTGTATTTATTGCAACTACTCCATCAACAAACTCTGCAGTTGCCTTCAAAAACTTTTTATAAAATGTCTTATCTGCATATCCGAGCTTGAGTAAAAGCTTAGTATCTTTATTGCGTAAATATGCACGTACCGTGCTTGCTATGATTTTTGAGGCTTTAATATCTTTGTAAATCACACCCTCCTTACCACTCACATTCGGGCAAGAAAGGTTAAGCTCAATAACTCGCTCGCCAACACTCTCCGCACACCGAGCAACAAACGCGTAATCGCGAGCTAGATCTTCCACACTGTCTCCGTCGCGTGCCGTCCCAACCACACTCGTAAGTATCTGTTTGCCATATTTTTGCTCTAACCTTCGCCCATCTTGCAACATCGGCATCCACTCCACTGGTGCCGGGCTGGGCATACCCACAGAATTGGTAATGCTCACCCTCTCTGGAGCATCAGTTAAATAGATCGAGCCAGTACGCTCTGTGCCCATCTCATTATTACATATTGGTTCTGTAGGTAAGAAAACTATGTTGTGTCCAATGTGCTGCCCATTACTTCTGTGTGCAAGAGTGTGTACACTGCGAAATGTCTTCCACGT
>CAZWKW010000010.1:0-11255 GCA_964634115.1 uncultured Candidatus Saccharibacteria bacterium
AATAGATACAAACTTTTCTCCCAAATTCTCTTCTAAGTATTTTAGAATATCATTTTCTTTAAATTTAATCTCACTACGAATTACAGATGGAGCTCGAAGTGAGATAGAGTCTTTATGAATTTTGAAGTCCGTCTTGTTAAGAGTTACGTCAACATACTTTTTTACAGCATCTATAAACACCTTTTGCTTGGTTCTTTCTGGTGCTTTTATATTTTTATACCTATTTAAAAAATTTTGTAGTGTTTTCATATTGCACTACCTATTCATTGGCATCACAAGATAAGTGAATGTCGTATCTCCAATTCCACGAATTACCAAAGGCTTACCGGCACCGGCAAAAGATAGAGTTACACTATCAGCCGCAATTGGTTGAACAGAGTCTGCCAAGTACTTGTGGTTAAATGCTATATCTAACTCCTCCCCTTTTAGTGTTGCCTCGGGTGAGTCAAAGACCTCACCGAGGTCAGTATTACGAGCACTAGCGGTAAATGTATTTTTACTTGGGTACACATGCAAGTTTGTTTTGCCAAACTTGTCTGAGAATATTTGCATTTTTTGTAAACTATTAGCTAAATCATTTTTTAAAAGAATCACTTCTGTACTAACATCTTTTGGTATAATAGTTTTATAATCTGGAAATGAACCATCTATAATTCTAGAGGTTGCATATACATTGGTTGTCTCTATAGAAATTTGGTTCTCATCTATATATACACTTATCTCTCCCTCTACATTCTCTAGCACATGCACAAGTTCGTTTGCATTAGAGATAGGAATAATTACAGATGGTATTTCTTTATTTGTTTTATATTTTATTTTCTTCTCAGATAACCTAAATTGGTCTGTAGCTACAAAAATTAAATTGTTGTCTTCGTGATATATGTATACAGCTGAGAGTTCCGGTTTAATCACTGACAGAGAGGCACTTTGAGACACAGCCTTTATACCATCAATTAATATCTTTGCATCTATTGTATGTTTTTCTTTTGTCTCTGGTGTTGGTAAATTTGGAAAATCATCTAATGGTAGAGTTTTGATTGTTGTTTTTCCATCCTTTGTTTCTACTACAATAGAATCTCCATCCATATATAGAGATATATTTCCTTCTGAGCGTATTGTTTTTAATGTTCTAATAAATATACTTGCTGGCACCGCCACTTTACCAATACTTTTAATATCAGCAGTAAATGAAGTGTTTATACTAAACTCTAAGTTTGTACTTTTTATATTTACTTTTTCATTTTCTGCCTCTATAAGTAAACAAGAAAGTACAGGTAGTGTTGGTCTTGTGGAAATTATTTTAGATGCGATATCCACAGATTTTATTAAATTTTTCTTTAAACAAGTAATCTTCATAATTTTATATTTATATTTATTTACTTACATTATTAGTGGTGTGTATATGTGTATAAATTAATTTAATGGTTAGTATAGGTACTTTGTGTATAAAAAATAATTGTGTATATCTTAAGGTTTTAGTGTATAAATCTTTTTATTAATGTATAACTTTTGTTATATATATTTTTATGTTGATAAGTTTTGTTTTATTAACATGAATATTGTGTTTAATAAACATATTACCAACAGTAATTTTTAATCAATTGTGGATAATTGTTCTTACTCTCTCCACTTCTGATTCTAACTCTGGGTCATCAATTATACCTTGTTTTATCTTCTCACATGAGTGAATTACAGTTGTATGATCACGTCCACCAAGCTTCTCTCCTATACTCGGGTATGATATATGGAAGTCTTCTCGTAATATATACATAATAACCTGGCGTGGGCGTACTATCTCTTTCTTACGAGTCTTTTTATAGATATTTTCTGGATCTACTTGGTAATATTCTGCAATTTTTTTAACTACATCTGGTGTAGAGACTTTTTGGTTTGGTTTTGTATTATGTTTTATTACACTACGGACCTCTTGCTCCGTTAGATCCTTACCTTTAAGTTGTATTTTACATATAAGGGTATTCAATATACCCTCAAGTTCGCGTATATTACCCTGCACCTCATGTGCTATATATTTAATAACACTATCAGGTATATTTATATTATGTTGTACAGCCTTCTCTTTTAATATCATCTCTCTAGATTCAATCTCTGGTGCTGTAATTTCTGCTATCATTCCAGCACTAAATCTACTTTTAAGCCTATCTTCAAGCCCAGGCATATAATTTGGGTGCTTATCTGAGGAAAATATAATTTGCTTATTATTATCATGCAAAGCATTAAATAGGTGAAAGAGTTCCTCTTGAGTCTTTTCCTTGTCTGCTATAAATTGTACATCGTCCATTATAAGTACATCATATTGTCTGTACTTGTCTTTAAATGTGTTGGCCTTACCACTACGTACCGCATTTATATAATCCATTGCGAATCTTTCTGAGGATACATAAAACACTTTAGTATTAGGACTCATCTTTTTTAGATAATTCCCAACAGCTTGTATTAAATGTGTTTTACCATAGCCGGTACTACCGTATATAAAAAGTGGATTGTACGTAAGTGCTGGATTTTGTATTACTGCTTGTGCAGCGGCGTGAGCAAGCTGATTAAATGGTCCAACGATAAAAGTATCAAATATGTATCGTGGATTTAGGTTATCTTGTTTGTTTATAAAGAAGTCTTGTAGAGGTAATTGAGAGCCAGGAGCCTCACATGGTGCTTGATGTTTTTTAATTTTAGTCTCTTTACTCGCCTCCCTACTTATTTGAAAATCAACACTACGTACACTATCGTCAAAGCTACGTAAAGTTTTAAGTATAAGTTTGTGATGTTTATCATTTAACCAATCCTTTACCATCTTGTTTGGTACGCCTATAAATACTTCTCCGTCAGTGTTCTTTAATAGTAGAGTATCTTTGAACCATGTTTTAAAACCTGTAGGAGATATGTTCATCTCTATGTGTACAAGTGTATTTTGCCAAAGCTCTTTTTCACTCAACATATGCATATAGGTTGTCTATTATAGCGGAGTTTGCCACTCTATGGAAATGAGTAAAAAGAGCAAGTTCTGTTTACAAGCTGTGGAAAACTTGTGCACAGCGTAACTCCTCTACTATCTCACTTACTGATAGATCTTGAGAGCCCTTTTTTGCAAATATTGCGATAAGTAGTGGGGTGCTGGTTGGTTTAAATAGTTTTAATTCTTCTAACGACGCTCGTATTTTTCGTTTGATTCTGTTTCTACATGCTGCAGTACTACAGGTTTTTTTTGAGACTATTGTTGCAAACCTGTTCTCGCCACCATCTTCGTTTTTTGTGTATTGTATAAAAAAATTCTTAGTATGCTCACCTTTAACATCATTAAATCGCTTAAACAAAGCGGTTGTCATTCTATTCGCCCTTTTAAACATAAGAGTTATTTTTGTGTAGTGTTGACAGTGAGCGCTGCTCTGCCCCTACGTCGTCTACGCAATATGAGGCGTTTACCTGCCGCTGTTCTAATGCGAGATAAAAATCCATGCTTACGCGCACGTTTAATTTTCTTTGGTTGGTATGTTCGTTTCGTACTCATTGGCGCTATCTTATATGTTATTTGGATAAAATCAATACCCGAGCTTTATTTTAGTGCTTACTTAAGTTAGAATGGCTGAATGATTTCAGATGTATTCCACGTACTCGTGTACAAGCCACTCTACAATGGCTTAATTTTTTTGATAGATATAGTGCCATATGCAGATGTTGGTATTGCTGTCATTCTTCTTACAGTTGTTGTAAAGATTATACTCCTACCGCTTGCGTATAAAGCGTCTGTAATGCAACGAAAAATTCGTGAGATTACGCCGCAGATCAAAGGACTTAAAGAGAAGTATAAAGACAAGCAGGAACAAACACTAAAGACACTAGAGTTATACAAAGAGCATAATATACGACCATTTACCAGTATACTTGTAATGTTTGCACAGATTCCGATTATTTTCGGTCTTTACTGGGTATTTTTTAAAGGTGGGTTACCAGATGTTGATTTGGACCTGCTCTACTCATTTGTACCAGCACCAGCTTCTGTGCCTAACATGCTCTCATTTGGCTTCCTTGATATGGCGGGTAAGAGTATCTCACTAGCATTAATAGCTGGAGTAGCACAATACTTTTTAAGTAAACTCACCCTTCCGACTCCGGCACCAAGGCCAGACAAACCATCGCTAAAGGATGATCTGGCGCATAGTATGCACTTACAAATGAAGTATGTAATGCCTATAATCATAGCGGTATTTGCTTATATGATTTCTGCTGCTGTAGCACTGTACTGGGCTACGAGTAACATCTTTGCTATTGTACAAGAGCTCCTGATTAGGAAGTACAGTAATAATAAAGAAGAAAATGGAAATTAATATAAAACAATTTATAGAAGATTTGTTACATAAACTTAGGGTTGATTTTGACTCTGTTAGTATTGACGAAAGTCTGGGTCAGGAGATCTACAAGATTAGTACAGCAAATTCTGATGTGCTGATTGGCTCACACGGAGATGTGTTGCGGGCCATCAATCACATTGTTAAAAGAACTTTAACAGAGAAAGGTATAGAAACGAGGTTTATGATAGATGTAAATGACTATCGTTCTAAACAGATTGAGGAGGTACAAAAAACTGCAAAGCTATTGGCAGAGCGTGCAGTATCGCTTAAGTATGATGTGGAGATGCAACCAATGAGCTCGTACGAGCGCATGCTCGTACACTCAGCTCTAGACTCTATGGAGAATATAACAACAGAGTCTGCAGGGGCTGGACGTGAGCGCAGAGTAGTGATTAAATATGTTGATTAAAATCCAATCTTTACTATATCAGGATTAATCTGATGCAGGATTAAGTAAGTGCCAAGTAGCATGAGCAGTCCAGCAATAGCGTGTCCTATGCGTGTTTTTGCATTAGTTTTGTTTGTGGCAACGTCCATTGTCATATATTCAAATCCAGAGTAAGCGATTATAAGTACACTCAATATCACACCAAGCATCATGGCCACATTAAATAACGCATTGATATAACCAGCTAGGTTACCATCCGTATTTAATCCAGGTATCTTACCAGCCAGAGGCTCATACTTAATGGCAGCGAAGGTCCAAGCAGGCATAAACATGACAATCATATATATGTATAATTTATTCAGATGTTTCTTTATTTGTTTCTTCATCTTCTTTGAGTTTAATTGTCCATATTGTCTGGTCTTTTCTATTAGTAAAGAATATGTACTTCTCTGACTCACTTATTTGCGGGTTCTCCGCATCTATCACTGTATTATACTCTTCTTCTGATGATAGTAGAAGTTCGCTCTCCCCTGTTTGAGCATTTATCTTCCACAACTTATCAGAAAAATGTTTAACCCCCTGATACCACTGGTCTGGATAAACTCCATCGGGTAATACCTTTGGTACAAAGCAGTATACTATTTCTGGCTCTATGTTGCTCCACACACACTTATCTGCAAATGTTGATAGAGGGATTTCTTTATCAATATGATTAATCAAGTCTTTTATAAAAAGTGAGACATTGCCACCACTTGCACGGCTATATAATAGATGGCTCGTACTTGGATTTATATTAGTAATTAACCCTGGCACATAAGAGAGTACCAATTCCTCGTGTGTTTTTGTAGAATCAACCAAAAATGCAGCACCACCAAGACCATTACTTGGCTTCTGTGTTAGTAGTATATTATTTTTGCCTGTCCACATGGCGTTCCACCCTTGTACCCATGAGCCCCATATTTTTTTAGGCTCTTCCCCACGTGGACTACTTAGAAATCCCTCTGCACCATCAGCAGAGTCTATGATATAGAAGATTGTATTGCCATTCTGGTTTACAGAGATACTGCTAATGTTATTTGTTAAATACACTCCTGTCGGACTCTCCTCTGTGTAATCCTTAGAGGAGGATATTATGTTATAAATACTGACTATATCCCCGCCCTCGTCTAAGTAGCGACGTATCACACCCTTTCCTCCATCTGTAAAAATGGAGTCTTGTACATTTGGTATAGTTGTATACAGCATGCGTGTGGTATTTATTTTCTCATCAAGGGATACTTTAAAGACGTGTCCGGTACTTCGCTCAGTGAAGTATACGTAATCTATACCAGAGCCACTTCTAGTGGGAGCAAATGACCCAGCAATAGGGGCTGAATGTAGTTGAGTAAGTACAGGTTTGAAAGTAGTATTTTGTAGTTCTTCTGCCTTGCCTATCACAGCATCTTTTATTTCTTCTACAACCTTTCCAAATCCAGATGAGGTGAAGCCCGAGTTACCACTATTACCTAGGAAGTAATCTGTGTTTTTGCTTGTTTGCCGCACTTCTTCATTTTCTTTTCCTAAAAAGATAGCCCAAGATAGTAGACTGAGGACGAACACTACTATAATACCAGTAGCAAAAGTATAAATATTTTTTTTACTTAAAATAAGTTTCATAAACCAAAGTTACTTGTGTTAAGAGATACACCAATGCGTACATTTGCTCGTGTATTTTGCATAGCATTTTTGAGGTGTTTAATATCAACAGATATATTTAATTCTTTACCTTTAGCACTTTCGTCTGTACTAAACTTGAGCTCAAATGGTGGATCTTGTATTGGTAGAGTTTGTCCATCAATAGACCAAGTATATTTGAGAAGATCTGAGTTTCTTTTATTTACTCCTATAAAGTATGGTTCGGCTACTATATTTATTGCTCTACCATATAGAGCCTTTTCGTCAGTGATAGCGTTAAAAAGTGTATGTCCAATAAGTGGCCTCTTTTCGTACAGTATTATTTGTGGAGTTTCTGATTTTATAAATGTGGCAACTTGGGCATGCGTACTTCCATTGTTGTCACGTATATCTACCGATATTAGGTCACTACCTAAGTAGCTAGGTCCTTGTATACGTATAAAAGATCTACCTACACCAGATATCTCTGGCATTACTATACTATTACGACTCCACACATATGTTAATTCGTCTGTGGGGTATATAGAGCCATCCTCTTTTGCTATCTCTGCTATTGCTTCTAGGCGTACAAAAGAGTCAGCTGAGAATCTAGAACGCCCCTTGTAAAATGGTGGCGTATATACTTCTGCCTCTTGCAAAAGTACTACACTACTTGGATTTATTATACTTTGTGCCATGAGCACAGGACCACTAGATGGCTTTATAACTGCATTCACCTCTATTTTCTCTCCTATATCTCCTGTTTTTATCTCTATCGTCCTTAGTCCCTTACCGTGCTCTAAGATTACATTATCTACTACCCATGCAATGTCTGCAGTTGCTGTGTTTACAGAGTCTAATCTTAGAGTAGCTTGTACTTTTGTGTTTGGTCTAGGGTACTCTGGTATGATCTCTATGGTTGCGTCAATCGGTGAGTTTATAACACCTATAGACTTTAGTCCTGCGGTGTCTAGTGTTAAGGCGCCAGTAGTACCAACTAGCATAAAAAATATGAGTGTACTAAAAAGTGTTGCTCTCATTGCTTGCATTATAGCATCTCAGGCAAGTTCGTGTTCCTCGCTATTGAGTAATTTCTGCTCCGCTTTAAATCTAATAGTGTTAAATATGTAAAAAATTAATGAAGAGGCTGTACACGCAAACCATAGTGGCATAAGAAGATCAGAGATAAAATTAAGCCCAAAGGATAGAATCATACTAACAAGACTTGCGTGGTAACCTGATAACCATAACTGAACTTTAACTAAAAGAGTAAAAAAGACAAATAAAAGAGGACTTAAAAATGGGATTAAGCCAATTATATCAAATATAAATGCAACTAAGAGTATAAAAATAAACAATATTGTATTTAATTTTTTTGTATGCTGCCTCTTTTCCATTTTATACAGAAGGATCCTCAGTTGATTTCTCAGACTCCTCAAGTTCCTTTTTGGCTTTCTTAATTGCAAGAATTTGTGATGGGTCTGAAGTTATAATTTGGTCTTCTGTATAACTTGCTATTACCTTTATAGCCACATGCTTAAGCCCAGCGAAGAAGATGCCCTCACCCACGTCGGATTCTAGCAGCAGATACTTCTCCTCATCTGATAGTTTAAATGTATCTTGTACTAGGTCGATAGAGGTAGGAGATTGTCGTAGCAAGATTTGTATAGAAGAGTTGGTGATCATGGCACGCCCATATGGAGAACCAAGAAAGTCGGCAACGTCTTGTGTGATGGTGGCAAGCCCTAAGTAGTACTTACGACCACGTTTAGCTATGCCAAAGAGGAATGAGGCTGTATCCTCACTCTTCATCATCCACCAAGCCTCATCTATTATAAGTAAGCGCTTACGCAGCACCTTACGCACAGCATTCCATATGTAGTGTGTTACCAAATACATTGCCACTGGCTTTAATTCATCCTCCATATCACGCACAGAGAAGACGACGAAGCGCTTATTCATATCCACATTAGTTGGTTGGTTAATAAAGCCAGACCAAGTACCTTGTGTATATTTAGACAGCTTTTGTACTAAAGATTCTGATCCCTCCATACCAGAGAGAACCAGCTCAAAGTCTGAGAGGAGAGGAGGCTCCATATTGGTAAAGTCAGAGTCCATAATAATATCTTTAAGTGCATATGTCTCTGTAATCGCACGGTCTATAATCGCATCTTCCTCAGGTGTGAGCCCGCCAAACATAATACGAAAGAGCCCAACAAGGGTAATTATGTTATTACGCAACACGTCTGATGGATTTTCGTCTTCACGAGGAACTGGTAAGTCGAATGGGTTAATATGGTGCTGGGATGAGAGTGATATATTAAAGTAACGTCCTCCAGTTGTCTCTGCTAGATATTCGTACTCACGCTCTGGGTCTATAACTATTACATCTGTATCAAACATGAGTGAGCGCACAATCTCTAGCTTTGTCATGTAAGATTTACCCGCACCAGACTTAGCAAAGACCACAGAGTTGTAGTTCTCTAAGGAGAATCTATCAAAGAGTACAAGGCTAGAGTTGTGTCTGTTGATTCCGTACAAGATCCCGCGGTCACTGGTGAGATCAAATGACATAAATGGGAAGATGCTAGAGAGTGGAGACGAATTGAGTTTAGAGTGTACATTAAGCTCGTCTTTTGCAATCGGCATTACACTTTTAAATCCTTGCTCTTGTTGGAAGAGTGCTGGCTTAAGGTATACTAAGCGACTCTCTAGCATGGAGCGTATTTCTGTCTCAGCCTTATCTATCTCATCACGTGTATCACCATAGATTGTTATATAGAGTCCCACCTCAAACATCTTCTCCTGTGCTTGCTGTAGTTGGCTGCGTAAATACTCCAGGTCGCTATATGCAGTGTCTAACTTTGGGTCACGCACCATACCCTTCTCTTGGCGGATTGTTATTTGGCTTTCTATTTCTGCAACTTTCTTTTGAAATTTGCGTAATATATTAGTTGTATCTATTGGGTGTACAAATATAGATATATCAAAGACCTTGTCTAGATTTATAATAGGTGCGAACCACCCAGTGGTAAGAAATCGTGGGTAAGAAATAACAAAGAATGTACGTGCCATCTTCTCCCCTAAGTGCAATGCCTTTGGGGTGATCTGGAGCGCAGAAGGAGCTATAACATCTTGCAGCTCAAGTACACCGTGCTTGTAAATCTCTTCCGGCAAGATTGGTACAATGCCTTCCTGTTTTTCTGTTTTGTTATTTTTCTTTTTAAAAAAATCTAATATAGCCATAATGTTTTGTTACGTTTGTGCTCCGAGCATATTCGCAGGCTGGTCTCGCTCACCCGGATTATATAGCTTGTAAAGTAGCTCTATTACCTCCTCGGTGTCTAATTGTACAGTACGTACACCAGAGCGTATCAACCCTTGTTGTACTACTGCAATTCTTTGATCCATTTGTGATACACTTTCTTCAAAACTTTTATCTTTTTCGGCAGTTGTGCGCGATTTGCCTCCAAAAGGAAGATTACCCATAATGCCTTTGCTTACGTTAATTATTGCAGGTGAGTAAGGTACTATGACAAAAAATTGTTTAGTCATTATATTTGCACCTTCTACAAAGTTTTTAATAAACTCAATATACTCACGTATTTGTATACGCATAAGTTCGTCTATCGTATCTTTGTAGGCATCCTCCAATGTGCCTATGTACGGGCGGATGTCCAAGCCTCGAGACTCTATATGGATTTGTATAGGAAAATCTAGAGAATTAAAGAAATTCTGAAATTGCATAATAAATGCGTTTTGTTCGTCCTCACCCTTAAGGGCAAAGTTAAGAGAGGATGCCATGAGTATCGCGCGCATAGAGCCGTCCTTGAGGATAACGATGCCATCACGCACTTCGCGTATTGGTACGAAGTCTTGAGACGCCTTTGCAGAATTGGATGTATTACTTGCCATATATTTATTATAACCTACTTACCGTAATTTATTTCAGCCATGTCCCCTGCTTGTACATCTTTAGTTATACGTTCGTTGATGTCTAGGCTCCATGCGAGGTTTTTAAGTTTATGATCAGATAAGTTTGGAACTTCAACAGCGCTTACCATGTTTCTTTTTGTATTCTTTTTCTTCTTTTTCGGTTTGCTCGCTTGCCACAAGTAAAGGCGAGAGCGAGTGATATACATGAAGGCAGACTCAAGCATTACAATAAATGGGCGATTATTTACCTTATAAAATGCCAGAGCTATGGCAAGTCCTCCAACACCACCGATTATGGGCATAGCAATAAATGTTGGTAACACCTTCCATAGTACAAAAGAGAGACCTGCTCCACCACCGACATATATAAATTGCTTTAAGGTAAGAGGGCCAAAGATCTTATCTTCTACCTCTATAAATTGTGGTACTTGAAATCTTGCCATGTTTGATAAAGTTATTTTTAATCTACTGATTCTCTATATGGATCATTCTCTATATCACGCCTTTCGGTGCTATTAAGACCTGTGTCGTGATACGATTGTGATGCTGGAACTTCTCGCACTGGATCCTTTTTTATTAATGTTTCTACTGCTCGTTTGTCCTTATTTTCCAATTCGTCTTGCAGTTCTTCGCGTATAGGTTTAAATATGCTTACAGCTATACTGTCTACCATTTTTTGTGCAGTTGCCATATCTACACCTACAGCCTTACTTACACCTGCAGGCATTTGTGCTGGGTCTTTAGCACCTACTAATGTAAGCATAATCTCGTTCTCCAAGAGTACCCATTTGTCTAGGTGTAGTTGATAGTTTTTTGCAAGTTCTCGCAACTTTTCTGCCACATTAGCATTTGCTACTGCAGTTTGTACCTGCTCTGGCAACTCATCTAAGTATTTTTGGTATTCATTTTGCATA
>CAZWKW010000011.1:0-11219 GCA_964634115.1 uncultured Candidatus Saccharibacteria bacterium
AGTCAGTCGTAACTGGAAGTAGAGCTTGGAGCTTTAAATCAATTACAGAGCCTGCTGCACGTGGAGTGGAAAAAGTGAAAGAAGCCGCCAAGAAATTTGCTGACAATATTACAAAAACTCCTGACCCAGCAATTGTATCTAGTCGTCCAGTTACATTAGGAGCTACGGGTGATTGGGGAAAAGCTGGAAAAATAATAAAGGATGGGTGGAATAAAGTTATAGGAAAACCAAAACCCGCTGTGCAGCGTATTGAGCCAACATTTGCAACTCCACCAAAAAGTGCTGGTGGCACAGTCGCTAAAGGTACTCAACCAGCTACTAAAACACTTTTAACCCCAGAACAAAATCTTGCTACTAGAGGCCTCGATAAATACTATGCTGAAAAGGCTGCCAATAGCGTTGCCAAAGAAGAGAAATTTGCCAAAATAATAGCTAAAGAAAAATCTGCTGCAACTAAACCCGGACCATGGAGTAAGCTAATGAAGCAAGAGGAGGGCACTATAAAACTTGAGCGCGCTGTAACAAATGCAAAAAAAAGTATAGCAAAAAAGGAGGCAGCAACAGGGGTTGTTAAAACTGGAGATGCTGCCGTTAAAGCTGGAACAAAAACATCCAAGGTATCAGTAGGAAAATCTGCTGGGGAGAGTGGAGTGGAAACCGCGGCTAAAGAAGCTTCCAAAGGTGGGGTTGTGGGTAAAGTTGCTAAAGGTACACTGAATGCTGTACTGCACCCTTGGGAAACGACTAAGTCAATTGGCAAAGGTGTTTTGGGTATTGGTGCAATTGGAGGAGTCACATATTTTGGTGGTGGTTACGTTGTAGATAAAGTATCAGAAGGGGTGGAGGGAGTAAAAAATTATTTCACACCTGACCCTGATAAGAAAAAATTTGCGACAATGTATAACGGACAAAGAGAACTCTTTGTAGAGCGTGACTCAAAGCAATATAATACCCTTATAAAATCTGGGTACTCGGAAAAGGTTTGTTCCGAAGACAGCGAGCTATGCGCATATGTAACTAGTCCAGAAGAAAGAACAAATCAACAGAAAATATTCGCAGAAATGGAAAAAACAAAGCCTACTACACCGCGCAAGCCGGCAGATCCTGTAACAGAAACTCCAAATGCACCACCAAGTAGTACTATCAAGTGTGTTGTTGGAGGGATGCCACTTGTTGCTGCAACACAAGCAGAGTGCGATGCTGCCAAAGCAAGAGACGATAAGCGAACTTCTGCAGCTCAGGCTGCATCGGAATGTACAAATAAGGGTGGAACAATGCGTAATGGAGTCTGCTATAAAAACCAAAGTGGAAGACCTGCGCCAACCAAAACAACGTCTGCCAAGAGCGAATATGAGAAAAAGCTAGCAGAGATAAAAAAGGCAAACGAACAAGCAAAAATGCAAGCACTACTGCAACAGATGATGAAGCAACAAGCAACAGGGCAACAACAAAACTCTTCAAATTCACAGAACAAAACACAACAAGAGCCTAAGAAGTTCTACGAGCCCAAGTGTGCAATTACGCTCAGTGATGCCGATAAGAAGATAACGACCGGAGAGGAAGTAACAGTGCGCTGGAGCGCAGAACCCACACTGGTAATAAAAGAAGTGGAGCTTAAATATCACGATGTACAGCACGAGGTACAAGAAGAGAAGGTAAACAAAGACGGCGGCAAGACCCTCTCCCCTGCCAAGGCCGGCAAGTATCGCTTTGAAGTGCGTGTTACTGGTCGCTTTGGTAAGAACTGCCAAGACTACGTAGAGCTAGATGTAGAGGAGAGCCCTTCGACAAGCTCAGAGCAAGCAACTACCACGCAAACAACACAAGTAACCCATCAGATAAATACACCTGTGCGTAATGTTGTTACCACTGTAAACGAAGATCAGCCAGAGAACTACAGCTGGTTTGGCAGTAAACCAAATGCAGGTGCTGCCTCTTTTGCCAATGTATATGCCACCCCTAACCCAATGTATGCAGGTAATGAGCGAGCTCGTTTGCATTGGAGAGGCTCTGGAGCATGCTCTCTCTCTGGCCCAGGGCTTGGTGGAGAGAGAAGCTTAGAGGGTACCTCTGGAGTAACAATGACCCCAGAGCTTAATAGGCCCGGCTCTTATACTTACACACTACAGTGTGGCAATGCCTCTAGTGGCATAGTGGTGGTGGTACTTAACCAACCAGTGTACGATGACGTGCGCCAAGAGACACGCGGCACACTACCTCCACAGGTTACTGAGTATAATAAGGTTAATCGTTGCCCTGTCTTTACTCAGTATCTACGACTTGGTGTAATTAGCCCTCAGGTACAAGCTGTCGAGGAATTCCTTGCGCGTTATAGTTACTTTGGTGGTACACCAGATACCACCTTCGGTACCGATACCGAGGCCGCTGTTAAGCGCTTTCAAGCGGCACACTCCAGTGTAATACTCACACCTTGGGGGCGCACTATGCCTACAGGGTATTGGTACAAGACAAGCAGAAGCTACGCCAACAAGCTAATGGGCTGCCAAGATCCTACCTTTAACCCCGACTTGGGTGATACTTTATAGAGCGAGTCTCTTCGTCTATATACTTGAAGTATAAATGTCCAGCGTCTGCTGGAATCGCATTTGCGATATTCTCTGGCCACTCTATAAATATTAAATTCTTTGGGTCGGCTATTAGCTCCTGCCAGTCTAATAACTCTGTCTCTCTCTCCTCTTTTAATCTATAGGCATCTATATGTACCAAATCCTTAAACTTAGTAGTCGAAGTACTAAGTTTGTAGGTTTTCATTATATTAAATGTCGGGCTTGTTACCTTCTCTGTAATACCGAGCTCCCGCGCAATGGCACGTACGAAAGTGCTCTTACCTGCCCCGAGCTCGCCGTGTAGTGCTACCACCCGCGAATGGTCAGAAGTAGTCTCTAGAGATTTGTGTAGAAAGTCTTTAGCAAAGTCTTGCATTTCTTTATCATTACTTATGTGCATATCAGTCTATAATACATAAGCTCGCACATGTTACAATGTAACGTAATGGTTATTCAATTTGACGAAACAAAACGCAACGAGCGCCTTAATGACTTATACAAAAAAGAGGAGGAGGAGCTTGCCAAGATGCTAAGTGCCAAGTACGGTGCACAATACGTAGACCTTACTCGCCTCTCTATAGATACAGACGCTCTGCGCCTGGTGCCAGAGGAGAAGGCACGAGAGGTAGAGGTAGCCGCATTTAAGATTATCGGCAAAAAGCTCTTCGTAGCTATGCGCGCACCACAGCGAGATAACACGCTGCAAGCACTGCGCACGTTAGAGAAGCTTGGTTATGAGATACGCAAGTTTATGGTCTCTACTGCAAGCCTAGAGCATGCCTGGGACCATTACAAAGATATCTCACGCGCTAGCGCTAGCGAGGGTGGCATTTTAAGTGTCTCGGTAGATGAGCTTAAAAAGATGGCTGAAGAATTAAAAAGCATAGAGGATGTACGGCAAAATATAGCCAAGTCCATAGCGTCTAAACAAACCCACAAAGTATCCCAAGCACTAGAAGTGCTCCTAGGTGGTGGGCTTGCACTTGATGCCTCAGACATACATATAGAACCAGAAGAGGAGCTCGTGCGTGTGCGCTACAGGTTAGACGGTGTGCTTACAGATGTTCTAGACTTAGACCACGCTACATTTAAACTGATGATATCTCGTATAAAGCTACTCTCTGGCATGAAGTTAAATATAAAAGCAGCAGCTCAAGACGGCCGCTTTAGTGTAAGACTTGGAGAGAATGACGTAGAGATTCGCTCTTCTATGATCCCTGGTGCATATGGTGAGACGGTTGTTATGCGTCTTCTGGACCCTAAACGCATAGGCTTGCCACTGGAAGCTCTTGGTATGGACGAATTTCTCATGGAGATATTTATGGAGGAAATTCGTAAACCAAATGGGTTAATACTCAACACAGGACCGACAGGTAGTGGTAAAACTACTACGCTCTACGCCTTTCTAAAGGTGGTTAACAAGCCTGGAGTTAAAATAATCACGTTGGAGAACCCTATTGAGTACCATCTAGATGGTGTGGTGCAAACACAAATTAGCAAGGGCTACACCTTCGCCTCGGGTTTGCGTGCCATCCTTCGTCAAGACCCAGATATTATAATGGTAGGTGAGATTAGAGACAAAGATGTGGCCTCCACTGCGGTACACGCAGCTCTCACAGGGCACTTAGTGTTCTCTACTCTTCATACTAACAATGCCGCAGGTACATTCCCCCGTTTAGTAGATATAGGTGTGCAACCAGAGGTACTAGGGAGCGCGATAAACTTGGCAATGGCACAACGTCTAGCACGCAAGCTTTGCACACATTGCCGGCGTGCAGTGCCTATAGCAGGAGAGGATAGGCAAATAGTAGAGAGAATATTAAGTACTATCCCCCGCCCCGACTCACTCCCAGCCAACCGCGACACAATGTGGGAGGCCGTAGGGTGTGAGAGGTGCGCTGGAATTGGTTACAAAGGTAGAGTAGCGATACTAGAGGCTATAAAAATGGATGAGGCACTGGAGGAGGTAGTGCGTCATAACCCATCAGAGATTGAGATTTGGCGAGCGGCTGCACCGCAAGGTATACGTCGCATGGCAGAGCACGGGCTTGTTAAAGTGCTAGAAGGAGTAACAAGTCTTGAAGAATTGGGGCGTGTAGTCAACCTAGATGAGCAACTGCGCTAATATGCTATACTAAAAACACGGTTCCCTAAACGAATATGACGTTAAGCTATGGAGAGACCTAGCGCAAACCGGGCCGTCCATGTAAACATCAGTGATTGCTCGTTTAGAGAACCGTGTTTTCAACAGCGATATAGTAGCATAAAGTTTGACATATGTCAAAAGATAATGAGAAAGAAGAAAAAACAGAGGACCCCGCATATTTAGATAAAACACTACGCCCAAATAAGTGGGGCGAGTACGTGGGTCAGCCACGAATTAAAGAGAACTTGCGCATCTTGTTGCGTGCAGCGCTCGAGCGTGGACACGCACCAGAGCATATCCTCTTCTATGGTCCACCTGGACTTGGTAAGACGACACTCGCCCACTTAATAGCTGTGGAGATGGGTGCGCAGATGCGCATAACAAGTGGCCCCGCCATAGAGCGTGTAGGTGACTTAGCCTCCATTCTTACTAACCTAACCAGTGGTGACATTTTATTTATAGACGAAATACACAGACTAAATAAAAATATTGAGGAGGTACTCTACCCCGCCATGGAGAGTGGTGTGTTGGACATAATAATAGGTAAAGGTCCAAGTGCTCGCACACTGCAGCTAGATCTTGAGCCATTTACCCTTGTGGCTGCCACTACTCAGGCCTCTCTAATCTCTAGTCCTTTGCGTAGCCGCTTCTCTGGTGGCACGTTCCGCCTTAATTATTACAATGAGGAGGAGGTGCAAGAGATACTGTCGCGCAGTGCTAAGATTCTTGGTATTGAGGCTGAGAGTAAGGCGCTAGAGGAGATAGCAAAGCGTAGCCGCTTTACTCCGCGCATTGCCAACTATCTACTTAAGCGTTGCCGCGACTTTGCCCAGGTGCATAAAAACAAGATGGATAAAAAAACAGTGCGTAAGGCATTAGCACTACTTGATATAGACGAGCTGGGCCTTAACGAACGCGACCGCGAGATACTAGAGACGATTATAAAGAAGTTTGCTGGTGGGCCGGTAGGACTTAAGACTCTCGCCGCTGCCACAAGCGAGGAGGAGTCTACAATAGAGGAGGTGCACGAGCCCTATCTTATACAACTTGGGCTACTGGAGCGTACGCCACGAGGTAGAGTGGCAACACCAGCTGCGTTCCAGCACTTGAACATTGACGTACCAAGTGATATACAGAGTAAGTTAATTTAAATACAAACAATATGTCGGGACATAATAAATGGAGTAAAATAAAACACAAAAAGGCCGCTACAGACGCTGCTAAGAGTAAAGTATTTGGCAAAATGGCACGCCTTATTAGTGTAGAGAGTAAGAAGGCAGGTGGAGATATTACCTCGCCTGGCCTCTCAGCGGCAATAGCACGTGCCAAGACGGCAAGCATGCCCAAGGACAACATAGACCGTGCCATAGCCAAGGGCACAAGTGCCGATGGAGCTACTCTGGAGAGTGTAGTATATGAGACGTACGGCCCGGCAGGGGTGGCAGTAATAATAGACGCCCTTACAGACAATCGTAACCGCACAGCCGCCGAGATGAAGCATCTGCTATCTAAAAATGGTTACGAGCTGGCGACACCTGGCAGTGCTTCGTGGGCATTTACAAGCACACACGAAGGTTACGAGCCAAATACAACAGTAGAAATTAGTGATGAAGATGGAGCAAAATTAGAGAAGCTGCTAGAGGCACTAGATGAACAAGAGGACGTGCAGGAAGTTTACACAAATGCCGCTTAATAGAAATCTTCGCGCTGCTCTTTTAAGAATAAAATAAATGCATTGAATGTACTGAGCAGTAACTTAAACGGTGTCTCAATTATAAAATCCATAATAAAAACAAATATATTTACCGCTGCAAACTGCTCTGAGAGCCAGCGGCCTGTGCGTACAATAGGAGTGGTAAAAAAGTTCCATAACAGAGATATAAAGCCCTCCTCGCTCGTACTGGTTACATACCACCTCTTAGCACTATAACGTACACGTAAGCCAAAGTAACTTACAAGTGTGAGAAAGAATATGAAGAGGATAACACTTACAATATTGAAGTGTAGCATTTGCAATATAGATAAAATAACTCCAAAGCTTACCGAGAATAGGATGGTGTAGAGTAGTGCAAAAGCACTCTGCGCCATTACACCAGACTCTTCTTTTATATTTAATATGTCAATAGTGGCTTCTGCGGTTGTCATTTTAGACACACCTGCTATTACCGCATTTGTATTTTCCTCAGATGGTGGCTTAATAGCTCGTACCATTACAAATAGCAGCAACGGATGGAATATTACATTAGTGAGAAGCGCCACATATTGCACAGAAGAGAGTACAAAATACTCATAGGGCAATTCTATGAGAAATGCCAAGATAACCTTGGTTAACAAAATATAGACTATGGCGCGCATGCCGCTCTTGCTCGTCTTTTTGTATTGCTCCTCGTACTTCTGGGTCATTATACTCTCTACCTCTTTAGAGAGCCTCTCGCGGTCTTTAAATATGTCTCCAGCCACTGTACCGTACTTACGCACAATCTCACGAATTACACTAAAGTAGACGGTGTGGTTTCTGATTTTAGCAATTATCTTCTGATTTAGTGAGGAGTCTAGTGCCTCTCGTGCCTCTTTAAGCGCATGGTTAAGCTTGGTAGCACTCTCACGTATGTTGCTCTCACCCATAAGCTCGCGCAACTCAGGCATAAACTTTAACAAAACAGCATAGAGTAACGCGTCAGGATCTTCTCTTAAAAATCGTTTACGACATGCTATGTACGTTTGTATTTGCTTCTCCTTATCTGTACTATTTCTGTGCCTCACTCTTGGAGCAATCGTATCTACAAATGCGTCAACTATTAGGTCATCCGCAGTTTGTGGTGAGACCAGGCGCTCTATCTCACTGGCTGCTAAGCTCACTGCGGTCCCTCGCTTTAAATTTGACACCTCCGCCAAGGTGAGATACTTATTTATTATCTCCTGCACAATACCAGCGGCACTCTCTGCCACTTGTTCATTGGGTAAGTAGCCACCTCCCACTAACTCCTCTAGGAGTGTCAACCCCATGTTTGTATCTTGCTCTATTGTGCACTTTCTTTTTATTATTCGTTCTATGGCACTGCGCCGTATAGAGTGCTCTTCTTTGTAGTCAATCATGTAGCGCAACTTCTCGTAATACACTCCTGCCTTGCCAGTGAGTGCATTGATATTTATACGTGGGCTATCGTCTACTTTATATATGTCACTTTCCTTAGACATTTTAAGTCCCTTAAGCGCCTTTTCTATATATGGTGATAACATGTTTAGTACTCTTATAGAGAGTCAGTACATCTTAGTACTGTTTGCCACAGTTGCAAGCTCTGATGCGAAAGTGCTTAATTTGTTCTACAATACACTTATGAAGATTTTAGCAATAGACCCTGGATATGAGAGGCTTGGAGTGGCCGTACTAGAGTGTAATACAAGACAAAAAGAGCTGTTACTTTACTCTGACTGCTTTAAAACAAGTCCTTCATTACCATTTAGTGAGCGTTTAATGTTAATCGGAAACGAGATGCTCAGCGTAATATGCAACTTAAAGCCAGAAGCAGTAGCAATAGAGAAGCTCTACTTTAATAGTAATCAAAAAACAGCAATTAATGTTGCTGAGGTAATAGGAGCTATTAAATATATTGCAAAAAGTAAGGGGCTCAATGTCTTTGAGTACACTCCCCTGCAAATAAAGTCTGCCGTGGCAGGTAATGGGCACGGTAACAAAAAGGATGTTACCAATATGGTTCATAAACTGATAAAAATAGACAAAAAAATAAAATATGATGACGAATACGATGCTATAGCGGTAGGACTTACATGCTTTGCTTCAGAGAGATTTTAGTATGCACAGATTGTCCACAGTAAGAAAAGGTGTACACACTTTATACACAGTAAATATAGTTAATAAAGTGATAAGTACACAAGTAATACACAGTACTTGGGCACAATCCACAAGAGATGCACAGACTTGTGCAGTAGTATCTGGCGAGTATACTTGTATTTATTAAGATATGTTTAGATTTTTAGGATTAAAAAGGGCAAGGCGTAAGCGCTCGGATAATAAAGTGTGGAAGGTGCTAGCACTTATAATGCTAGCACTCTCACTTACAGTAGCCAGTGCCATTTTTGTATGGGTGGCCTCTTTAGAGATTCCATCATTAGATGGCTTTGAGGCTCGGCAGGTAACACAGTCTACCAAGATATATGATCGTACTGGTAAGGTATTGTTATTTGATTTGCACGAAGATATAAGACGTACTGTAGTGCCTCTGGAGAAAGTTGCCAGACACGCTAAAAATGCAGCTGTAGCAATAGAAGATGCAGAATTTTATCAACACAGAGGTATCAAGCCTAAATCAATACTCCGTGCTGTACTGGCAAACATCCGCTCTGGCTCTTACAGTCAGGGAGGCTCTACCATCACACAGCAGATTGTAAAAAATGCCTTACTAACAAGACAAAAAACAATAACACGTAAAGTTAAAGAGTGGATTCTTGCAATAAAGTTGGACGCAAAGATGAGTAAAGACGAAATTTTAGAGATATACCTCAACGACTCACCATATGGAGGTACAATCTACGGTATTGAGGAGGCTTCTCAATACTACTTTGGTATCTCTGCAAGCGACTTGAGCCTAGCTCAAAGCGCGTACATAGCGGCTCTACCACAAAGACCAACATATTTCTCTCCATATGGAACTCATAGAGATGCTCTGGAAAAACGTAAAAATCTGGTTTTACAAAAGATGTTAGAAAATGGTTTTATAAATAATACAGAATATCAAGATGCTTTAAAAGAGAGCGTACGATTTGCCGAATATGGAGATAAAAATATTAAGGCTCCACATTTCGTCTTCTTTGTACGTGACTACTTAGAGAGGAAATATGGGCGCAAAGCTGTCTTTGAAAGTGGTTTAAAAGTTATCACAACGATAGATTACAGATTACAAAAAGAAGCTGAAAGAATTGTAAAGGAATATGCTCTACTGAATGAAGAAAAATTTAACGCTGAGAATTCTGCAATGATTGCTATAGACCCTAAAAATGGTCAGATTCTATCTATGGTTGGTTCTCGAGATTACTTTGATGAGGATATTGATGGTAAATTTAATGTTACAACTGCATTGCGTCAACCAGGCTCCACATTTAAGCCTATTGTATATGGACTCGCGTTTGAGAATGGTTATACTCCAAATACGGTACTATTTGACTTGCCCACCCAATTCTCTACAACATGTGAGCCAAACAACTTTACCATGACGAGTGGCTGTTATGCTCCAAAGAACTACGATAACACCTTCCGTGGTCCTATGACAATGGCAAATGCCTTGGCACAGTCTATTAACATACCTGCAGTTAAGACTCTTCACTTGGTCGGAGTTGCAAACGTACTTACACAAGCTCGTAAAATGGGAATAACCAGCCTGGTGAAGAATGCTTCTTATTATGGCTTCTCACTGGTTCTTGGAGGAGGAGAAGTTTCTTTACTTGAACTTACAAACGCATACGGAGCATTCGCAAATGATGGGGTGGTAAATAGTTACTCTGCAATATTACGCGTAGAAGACCCAGCTGGTACCGTGCTAGAAGAGTACGAACAAGAAAGTGAGCGTGTGCTCAGTGAGGGCTCAGCACGAAATATAAGCAAAATACTCTCAGACAATACGGCTCGCGCACCAGCGTATGGCAGTCGCTCTCCACTGTTCTTTAACGAGCGACAAGTAGCAGCCAAAACAGGTACTACAAACAACTTCAAAGATGTGTGGATTATTGGTTTTACTCCAGACATTGTGGTAGGCACTTGGGCTGGTAACAACGACAACTCACCCATAGTAAATGAGTTTGCAGGCTTTGTGCTAGCTCCGATGTGGCGTGCCGTTATGGTACAAGCTCTTGAGTTAGTACCTGATAGAAACTTCCCTGCTCCAACTGTAAGCACCAGTACAAAGGCAGTATTAAATGGTATCTGGCAAGGCCCATCCACTTCTACTCCAAATGTGCATTCTATACTGCAATGGGTAAATAGAAATGACCCAGCGGGGCCAGTACCTAGCTACCCTGCTGCTGACCCACAATATAATAATTGGGAATACTCAGTAAGGAGTTGGGCACAAGACAACTCGTTTGCTACAAATCTAGACTCACTTAATGGGGGTGGGTATAGTGGTACAGAAGCAAACAGCGCTAATAGTGCATCTACAGAACGTTACATACGCATAATATCTCCAGCCAATGCCTCACATGTACCAAACGGACTATTACTCACAACAAAATTAAATTACACATCGGCAACTGCTATTACAAAGGTAGAGTATTATCTAGATGGAGTTTTTGTTGGCTCGGCTACTCGTGCTCCGTTTAGTATCTCTATAGTGCCTCGTGGTAAAGGTTCTCACAGTATTAAGGCGATCGGTCGCGCGGGGTTTGTAGGTACATATGTAGATGAGGTACACTTTTTTGTAGATTAGCTTATCTATCTAATAGATACAAACTTTTCTCCCAAATTCTCTTCTAAGTATTTTAGAATATCATTT
>CAZWKW010000012.1:0-3695 GCA_964634115.1 uncultured Candidatus Saccharibacteria bacterium
GTTTGAATTCCGGCTTGTCAAAATAGTCGCCCAGCACCTTTTGCCAACTTTTGTGAATATTTACATCCACCCCGTTAGAAGTTTTGCCATCTTTATTTTTTGTAGTGGTGTCTTTTTTCATACTGTTTTTATAAATGACTTCTAATGGGGTCCATGCTAGCATTGTAGCAAATGAAAGTAGTCGGTGAAATAATCGGAGGAGAGGGCAGGGCAACTCGGCTCGGCTTCCCAACATTTAACATAAAATTACCGGAAGGTGTGAAGGCGGGGGTGTATGCTGGGAAGGTTTGGTATGTTGGCGGTAAGTACCTTGCCGTAATTTTCGCGGATGAGCGACGAGGAATCTTGGAATCGCATTTGCTTGATTTTAACACGGAGAAGCGAGAAGGGGAGATTGAGGTGGAGATATTGCAAAAAATTCGCGAGCCGAAAAACTTTCCAAATGACACCGCCCTTATAAAGCAAATAGAAAAAGATGTGGAAGCGACGCGTAATATCTGATACTATTCGTTGCAATGAGTGATAAAGAAAAAACAGAAATAGCAAAGCGTGAAGAGGAGGTGTTGGCTTTTTGGAATGAGAATAAAATTTTTGAGAAGAGCGTTGAGAATCCGGCGGGGAAGAAGGGCGCAGGGGAAGAAGTTGAAGAATACACATTTTACGATGGACCGCCTTTTGCAACCGGCGCACCACACTATGGGCACTTATTGCAAAGTTTTGTAAAAGACGCAGTACCTCGTTACAAAACAATGAGAGGCTACAGGGTAAAACGTCAGTGGGGCTGGGATTGCCACGGTCTGCCGATAGAGAATATAGTAGAAAAAGAATTAGGGATATCTGGCCGAGAGGAGATTGAGAAAATGGGCATTAAGAAGTTTAATAACGCGTGTCGTGATAAAATATTTGAGTATGCGGACATTTGGGAGAAAGTGATACCACGCATTGGCAGGTGGGCGGATATGAAGAATGCGTACAGAACGATGGATACCGACTATATGGAGAGTGAGTGGTGGGCTTTTAAAGAGCTTTACAATAAGGGGTTGGTGTATGAAGATTATCGCTCCATACACATATGTCCACGTTGCGAGACTACTTTGAGCCAGAGTGAGGTGACGGAAGGGTATAAAGATATTAAAGACTTGTCTGTAACGGTGAAGTTTGAACTTAAAGATGAACCAGGAACTTTCGTACTTGCATGGACAACCACGCCATGGACACTGCCGGGGAATGTGGCACTCGCAGTAGGATCAGATATTGAGTATGTGAAGGTAGAAAGTGATGGAGAAAAATATATTGTAGCAAAGAAGAGGGTAGAGGATGTCTTTGAAGGTAAAGAATATGACGTAGTTGCAGAAATAAAAATGAATGGGAGTGATTTGGTAGATAAAATGTATAAGCCACCATTTGACTACTACTATAACGATATATCGTTAGAAAATCATAAAAACGGATGGAAGATTTACGAGGCGGATTTTGTAACGGATGAGGAGGGAACCGGAATAGCACATGAGGCGCCTGCATTTGGCGCCGATGACTTGGCGCTTGCACAAAAGGTTGGGTTGCCAGTAATACAGCATGTAAGTATAGACGGAAAGATGAAGCCAGAGGCAAAAGACTTTGCAGGGCTACATGTGAAGCCTAAAAACGACCCTTCGAATCCCTCAGGGCAAGCTCATCAAGCTACAGATATTGAGATTATAAAACATCTCGCGCATGCTGGACTACTCTTTGACAAGAAGAAGATAGAGCACAGTTATCCGCATTGTTGGCGCTGTGATACTCCACTACTTAATTATGCCACTACGAGCTGGTTTGTAGCCGTGGAGAAGATGAAGGATAATTTGCTTAAGTATGCAAAAGAGATTAACTGGAGCCCCAAACATATAAAGGAGGGCAGGTGGGGTAAGTGGTTAGAAGGTGCGCGTGATTGGTCTATTTCGCGGCAACGCTTCTGGGCCAATACCATGCCCGTGTGGAGGTGTAGTGAAGACAGTTGTGATGAGGAAGTGGTAGTGGGCAGCATAGATGAGTTAGAAGGGCTCTCCGATGTGCGAGTAGATGACCTGCACAAAGATGTGGTAGATGAGGTAACTTGGAAGTGCAAGAATTGCAGTGGCGAGATGCACCGTATACCATTTGTACTTGATACGTGGTTTAACTCTGGCTCTGTGCCGTATAGCACACTGCACTACCCGTTTGAGAATAAAGAGGAGTTTGAGAAGCGCTCACCTGTGGACTTTATAGCCGAGGCACAAGACCAGACACGTACATGGTTTTACTATCAGCACGTACTTGCAGGAGGGCTCTTTGGCAGGCATGCATTTAAAAATTGCATAGTTACGGGTATGGTGCTTGCAGAGGATGGCAAGAAAATGGCTAAAAAGCTACAGAACTACCCAGACCCAATGTATATGATAGATACATATGGGGCAGATGCTATGCGTCTCTACATTCTAAGTAGCCCAGTTGTGCGCACCGAGGCACTCAACTTTAGTGAGAAGGAGGTGATGGAAGTGTCGCGGAAGGTATTTGGCAGGCTAGTGAATGTATATGAGTTCTACGCACTTTATAAAGATGATGTAAAACATGAAGACAGTGGTGAGAGTAAGGACGTACTGGATAGATGGATAATCGCTCGCTTGCGACAGCTGTATGGTGAGGTTACAGAATCTATGGAGAACTACGAGCTAGACAAGGCAACCAGAGGATTTGCAGATTTTGTAGACGATCTTTCTACCTGGTATGTGCGTAGGAGTAGAGATAGATACAAGGGTGATGATGAAGCGGATAAGAAAGCGGCTCTTGAGACTACGCGTTTTGTATTACGCAAGTTCGCCAAATTACTCGCACCCTTTGCTCCATTCCATGCCGATTGGCTTTGGGAGCGTACTAAGAGAGAGAGTGATGCGCAGAGCGTACACTTAACCAACTGGTGCTCCTCACGAGAGTTTGACGAGCAGATTTTGGAAGAAATGAAAGAGGTACGTAGTATTGTGAGCCTTGCACTTGATGCACGCAAAGAGGCAGACATTAAGGTGCGGCAGCCGTTAGCTGAGCTAAATATTAAGAGTAATATAGGTAACGAATATATCGGCTTAGTCAAAGATGAGCTAAATGTAAAAGAGGTGGCACATGATAGCTCTTTGGAAAATGAAGTAGAATTAGATTTAGAGTTAACCCCAGAGCTTAAAGAGGAGGGCGACTTTCGTGAACTGTTGCGGGGGGTACAGGCAGAGCGTAAGAAGGCTAGCCTGAAGCCAGGAGACATGACAAAACTAAAAATAACAGCACCGAAGAAGACACAAGAAATTGCAAAGAAGTATAAAGACGAAATTGTCAGGCAGGCGTTCGTAAGTGAATTTGAATTTGAAGATGGGGAGGAGTTGGTAGTACAAATAGTGTAGCCGCTCCACAAAGTCAGGCTTTTGTCGCAAAGGCTCACAGCCCAAGCTCTGCGGAGCTCGGCTGCTCTTCTCGTCAGTTCTCTAGAACTGCCTCCGAAAGGCCGTTTGCCAGCAAAACCTGACTTCGCAGAGCTTCAATAAAGAACATTTGCTCTGTGGTTGTTTCAATTTTTAAAAACTACAGTAGAATGTAAATATGAAAAACAATGAATTGCAAATCGTAATCAATTGTCCTGTTGAAAAGGTATTTGAGTTTACAACGAATCCCAAAAACACCTTTAGTTGGCTTGG
>CAZWKW010000012.1:3795-11158 GCA_964634115.1 uncultured Candidatus Saccharibacteria bacterium
AAATGTTTGAATTAACGGCTGTCGAGAATGATTATACAGTGATGTATTCGTACGAATCTTTTAACCCTCGTAAGACGAAGCTCACATATAAAGAGTGGATGCACGACGGCACAGATTTACCGAAACCATTTACTGGTGAAGAGTTAGATAAATTAAAAGAAGTGATGGAATTCGAGGTTGACCCGCACATTCAGAGCGCTGAGTGTGCGGGTTGACAATTAGTATCTAAAAGATATAATTTAGATATTATGACCACAATAGCAACAACAATGGTGCATGCAAGGGTACCAAAAAAACTTAAAAATGATGCTAAAGCTGTACTTGACCGACTCGGGGTTTCGCTATCACTCCTTATAGAGCAGGCCATGAGAAATGTCGTTGTAGATAAGAGGGTGGTTATAGAGCAGCCACTCAAACCTACGCCATTTTTGGTTAACATTTTAGATGGGGTAGAAAAAGATTTGCAGGAGAGTAACAAGAAAGCATTTTCTCCCATATTTACTGGTGCAGATGATATGGATGTATATCTTGATAACTATGTGGCAAAATGCAAATAATCTTGCATAAAAGCTTCATGAAGATGTATGCGAAACATCCTATAAAAGTGCAAATTAAATTTAAAGAACAAAGAAATCTATTTTTAGAAGATAAATATAATCCTATATTAAACAATCATGCCCTAACTGGCGGCTGGGTGGGGCACAGAAGCATAAATATTACTGGTAACTACAGGGCGGTGTACAGAATTATTGAAGATGAAGTATACTTATTTGTTGCAATAAATACACATCCGAAATTATATAGAAAATAATGAGCCACCATATACACAACACAGAGGCGATTGTAGTGGGAAGTGTAGCAATAGGAGAGGCTGACCGCATATACTGGCTGCTCACAGCTGAGCTCGGTCTATTGGTGGCTCGCGCGCAGGGTGTGCGCAAGGAGAAATCTAAGATGCGTTACGGCTTGCAAGAGTTTTCTACTACCAATGTGTCTCTAATAGAGGGGCGAGCAGGCTGGAGACTTACAGGGGCAGTACTAAACGAATCTCTACATGTGGCACTTAAAGATACAAAGGCATTGCAGGCTGTTGCGAAGATTTTTGACCTTGTAAAGAGATTTGTGGCACACGACGAAAGTAATACTAACCTTTTTGAAATTGTGAAAAATGGTTTGTTAGATTTAACAAAAGAAGATGTGAGTGTAGGTGATACCGAGATACTTTTGGTAGCACGTATATTGCAAGAGCTTGGGTACCTGCCAGATGGAGAGGCTATTGCGACCCGTAAGAAAAGCAAACTCTTGGAAGATATAAATGAGGCGATTATACACGCAGACCTCTGAGCTAGCCCAGAGAGCATGGTAGAATATATATATGCAAGAAGAAGATGGAACAAAGCGTGTAGGAGATGAGATAAAAAAACTGAAGTATAAAGACGAGGGCAACCTTGGGCGCTTAAAGCGTGGCATGTACTCTCGCCTCAAGCAGCCGAGTAAAAGGCCTCGCAGGGTCTTGAGAGATGCTGACACTATAATTAAAGAAGATTGGGAAACCAAAAAGCCAGAAAAAGTGCAAGAAGAGCAAGATAAAAACTGGCAGGAGGAAATGGATGTAAATAAGACACCTATACAGAAACCAAAAAGCCTTAAAAAACCAATGGCAAAGTGGGTGGTGCTTGCTGGAGTGTTTGCCGCCGTGTCGTTGGCAGCAGCAGCTGTGTACATTGTGGGCGGGGCGGGTGTGATATCTGCCAGCCGTGTGCAGATAGACATAATGGGCCCACACTCTGTCGCTGGTGGCTCGGTATTAGAGCTAAATGTAGCTGTAACAAACAACAATACCAGAAACTTAGAATTGGCAGATATGATAGTGCGCTACCCACCAGGCACACGCGTGCCAATGGATCTTGCTACAGACATGAGTGTACAAAGAATACCTCTAGGAGTTATACCCGCAGGAGAAACTCGCACGGGCTCTATAAGAGCTGTAGTATTTGGCTCAGCGGGAGAGAGTAAAGATGTGGTTGTAGAACTAGAATACAGAACGAGCGGCTCTAATGTATTACATGTCTCTCGTGGTCAACATAGTATTTTAATATCATCCAACACACTAGATATATCCGTAGACTCTAATAAAGAGTCGGTCTCTGGTCAGACCGCAGACATAATTGTAGAGGTGGTCTCTCGTGCTGGGGTGCTACTTCGTGATGTTGTGCTATCGGCTGAGTATCCGTTTGGTTTTGCTCCAAACACCTTCGACCCGAAACCAACTGACGGAGATAACTTTTGGGAGTTGGGAGATATAGCACCAGGAGAGAAGTATCGTATTCGTATTTCTGGTAAAATAAGTGGACAGAGTGGAGACGAGAGGGTGCTTCGGTTTAATGCTGGATTTCGTAAAGAGGTGGATGATAAGGCTGTTAGTGTGACGTTAGCAGACTCAGAATTTGTGATAGGGCTTAAAGAGCCGTTCTTAGGAGTAGAGATGCTATTTGCTGATAAGGCTGCAGATGAATATGTCGGTAAAGCAGGAGAACCTATACCAATAGAAATCTTATGGAGAAACAACTTGGATGTTGCACTATCTAACGTTGTGCTTGCAGCCTCTGTGTATGGTGAAGGTGTAGATCCGTACACTGTCTCTGTTGATAGAGGATTTTACCGTTCTATTGATTCTGTAGTCTTGTGGAATAAGACAACTACTAGTGGAGAATTTGAGAACATAGCAGCTGGGCAAGAGGGTAGGGTGTCTTTCTCTGTTACGCCTCGTGTGCTAGAGCAGTTGGTGGGATCTACAAAGCCGGAGGTACGTATAGAGATTCATGCTGCAGGGCAAAGACTTGGAGAAACAGGAGTACCAGAGACTCTGCAGTCTACGGTGCAAGGGGTAATCAAGATAGCCTCAGATGCCAAGCTTGCCTCTAGTGCACTCTACTATACAAACCCATTTGAGAGTGCTGGGCCGCTACCCCCCAAGGTACATGAAGAGACTACATATGGAGTTGTGTGGGAGGTTAGTAATACAACCAATACTCTGCGCGATGCTACAGTAACCGCAACTTTACCGCCATATGTACGCTGGCTTCGTACAGTAAGCCCTGTGGCAGAGAATATAGTATATAACCAAACAGAGAACACCCTTACTTGGTACTTGGGCACTGTATTACCAGAGACGGGTTACAAAGAGAACGAGCCACGACGCGTTGCATTTAACATAGGATTGGTGCCAAGTGCCTCTCAAATTGGGGGCTCACCAGAGTTAATACTTAACCAAAAATTTACAGGGTATGATGCTTTCGTAGAGGCAGATGTAGAAGCAGAGGCAGACGACATTACAACAGAGCTTAAAGAAGACGAGTTTGTAAATGGGCAAGCAGTGGTGCAGCCATAATACATCTGTGATACGATATGTTGCATGAGTGAAGAGGTAACAATGGAAGACATCATATCTTTTACTAAGCGTCGCGGTTTTGTGTACCCTAGCTCCGAGATTTATGGCGGGTTTGGAGGTGTATACGATTATGGTCCATATGGTGTGGAGCTTGCCAATAATATTAAGACTATGTGGTGGAGGGCAGTAGTGCAACGCGAGGAGAATGTAGTTGGGTTAGATGCAAGTATTTTTAGCCATCCGAGAGTTTGGGAGGCTAGTGGGCACGTGGATAGCTTCTCTGATCCTCTTGTAGAGTGTAAGGAGTGTAATACGCGCTTGCGTGCAGACCACCTACTGGAGGGCGAGGGTATTGCAGCAGACGAGAAGATGACAGAGCAAGAGATAAACGAACTATTTAAGAGTGATGGAGCAAAAATTAAATGCCCAAAGTGTGGCAAACGTAACTTTACAAAGATTAGACACTTCAACATGTTGGCAGAGTCTAATCTTGGCAACACCACGGGTAACATAGATGGCCCTACATATTTGCGAGCAGAGACCGCACAGGGTACGTATATTAATTTTAAAAATGTAGTGGATACCACGCGACAGAAGGTGCCATTTGGCATAGCACAGAGTGGCAAAGTATTTCGTAACGAGATATCTGCCAGGCAATTTATATTTCGTAAGAGAGAATTTGAGCAGATGGAGATGCAAATGTTTGTGCATCCGAGCAAAATGCTCGATGTGTATGAAGAGTGGAAAGAGAAACGTTGGCAGTTCTACAAAGATCTCGGATTTAACGAAGACAACTTAAGATGGCACGAACACGAAAATTTGGTATTTTATGCTAAAGCTGCATGGGATATTGAGTATAAGTATCCAATGGGATTCAAAGAAATGGAGGGAGTGCATGCGCGTGGAGACTACGACCTTACTCAACACATGAAGCATTCGGGCCAAGATCTCTCGTACGCAGACCCAAAGACTGGGGAGAAGTTCGTACCAAATGTTGTAGAGACGGCTGTTGGTGTGGAGCGCATCTTCCTCGCGGTACTATGTGAGGCCTATACAGAGGAGGAGCTAGATGGCAAGGGGCGCACAGTACTTAAGTTACCCCAAGAGTTAGCACCTATTAAGGCTGCCGTATTTCCACTTCTGCGTAATAAGCCAGAGCTGGTAGCTAAGGCACGAGAGGTGTTTGAAATGTTAAAAGGAGAAATGATGTGCGAATTTGACGACAACGGCAATGTGGGTAAGCGCTATCGCAGGCAAGACGAGATAGGTACACCAACCTGCGTAACTATAGACTTTGACACATTGGATGACGATACGGTAACATTACGTGATCGTGATAGTGGCAAGCAGGAGAGAGTGAAGATCCAAGACTTACTAGCCAAGCTCAAATAAATTTTTGCAATTTGCTCGGCAATGCCGTACCATAGAGCTATGGATGGCAAAGAACTCATAATTAAGATAACAGCGGGGACGATTATTAAGATTATTGCACTCTTGGTACTTGCGGGGGCGTTATGGTACTTGCGAGACTTGGTACTTGTTATAATTATCTCTATAGTCATTGCATCTGCAGTTGCGCCAGCGGCACGTGCTCTTGCCAAGTATAAGATACCGAGAGCACTCTCCATATTGGTGGTATATTTGGCATTTTTTGCTGCCTTTTTCTCCATTATGTACTTCTTTGTCCCACCAGTTCTAAAAGAGGCGTCTGGGTTACTTACCACACTTCCTACATCCGTGCAGACTTTTGAGAGTACTGCAAGCAATACTTTTGGCTTGCCTGCATTTATGGGTGACCTGTCTCTCACAGGGGCAATAAACGAGCTAAATAACTTGTTTACAAGCCTTACAGATAACGCATTCGCCATGATTAGTGTGGTATTTGGTGGCTTACTTAGCTTTATACTTATTGTGGTGTTCTCATTTTACTTTGCTGTTAATGAGCGAGGTGTTGAGGAATTTTTACGTGTAATTACACCACTGCGTAATGAGAAGTATATTATAGACCTGTGGCACCGCTCACAAAGAAAGATTGGCTTGTGGATGCAAGGGCAACTAATCCTTGGGCTTATAGTTGGTGTACTTGTGTATCTGGGGCTTACTATACTTGGCATAGAGTACGCCCTGGTGCTTGCAGTTGCAGCAGCGCTCTTTGAGCTGATACCGGTATTTGGTCCGATACTTGCAGCAGTACCAGCGGTGGCGCTTGGCTTTGCATCGGGTGGTCTTACACTTGCAATTGCGGTTATCGTCTTCTACATTATAATCCAACAGTTTGAGAACCATCTTATTTACCCGCTTGTTGTTACTAAGGTTGTTGGTGTGCCACCTCTATTGGTGATTCTTGCACTTGTAATAGGAGCAAAGCTTGCAGGAATAATTGGTATATTGCTATCTATACCTATGGCAGCTGTGGTGCAAGAGCTCTTTGCCGATCTTGATAAGCAAAGGAGATCTGTTCTTAAAAAGAAAGATGGACCCCCATTAGAAGCCTAAAGTAAATGATACTCTAATTATGACAACAGAAATTGCTTCTAACGGGGTGGATAAAAATAACATATACATTACTACCACACTCCCATATGTTAACTCAAGCCCTCATGTTGGCTTTGCTCTTGAGATTGTGCAGGCTGATGCCTTAGCTCGTTTCTATCGTTTACAGGGTAGAGAAGTCTTCTTTAATACTGGTACTGACGAGCACGGGCAAAAAATAGCAGAGGCGGCGGCAAAAGATAATAGTGATCCACAAGAGTACGTTGACCATTATGCGGCAGAGTTTCGTAAGCTTGCAGATTTGCTTAACCTAACACCAGATAACTTTATCCGTACAACTGACGAGAATCATATTTTAGCCGCGCAAGAGCTTTGGCGTCGTGCCAGTGAGAATGGAGATATTGAATTAAAAAAATATAAGGGTATTTACTGTGTTGGATGTGAGGCATTCCTTAAAGATGGTGATTTGAACGAAAAAGGAGAGTGCCCCAATCACCCTGGCAAAAAGCCAGAAGAGGTGGAAGAGGAAAATTACTTCTTTAAACTAAGAAACTATAAAGAAAGATTGCAAGAGTATCTAAATAATTCAGAAAGTGTGGTACCTGAGTTTCGTCGTAAAGAGGCGTTACAGATACTTGATGCTTTAGATGATGTGAGCATTTCTCGATCAAAAGAGCGGTTGCGATGGGGGATACCAGTACCCGGAGATGATTCTCAGGTTATGTATGTGTGGTTTGATGCGCTTAGCAATTATGTCTCCACCTTGGGCTTCCCAAATGAGGATGGTAACTTTAAGAAGTTTTGGCTTGAGGGATATACAATACAAATGGCGGGTAAGGATCAGATAAAGTTTCAGTCGATTATTTGGCAGGCGATGCTTCTCTCTGCTGGTATAAAAGGTACAGATACAATCTTTTACCATGGCTTTATCACCAGCGGTGGACAAAAAATGAGCAAGAGTATTGGTAACGTCATAAATCCAAGTGAGCTAGTAGAGCGCTATGGAGTAGACGCAACACGCTACATCTTGTTACGCCACGTGCATCCCACAGACGACTCTGACCTTATGTGGGAGCGCATGGACGAGTGGTACACGGCGAATCTTGTAAATGGACTTGGCAACTTGGTGGCGCGAGTAATGAAAATGGCAGAAACCCATTTAGATAAGCCTGTGGAGCGACCGAAGGTGCACAGTCGCACATTGGAATATATTGAAGCCATGGAACAGTATCACTTTAACGAGGCGTTAAATTATGTATGGAGACGCATTGGGGATCTTGATGAAAAGATAACTGAGACCGAGCCATTTAAACTAGTTAAGGAAGATCTGGGAAAAGGTAAGGCTTTGATAGAGGAGCTTGTACAAGAGCTGTATTTGATTGGTCGCTTACTTAACTCTTTTATGCCTGAGACAAATAAAATCATTAAGGCAACTATTTTAGAAAACAAAAAACCTAAAAATCTGTTTGAGAGATTAGA
>CAZWKW010000013.1:0-10922 GCA_964634115.1 uncultured Candidatus Saccharibacteria bacterium
AGCTTTTCTTGTAACTCTGCAATCATTGCGTGCTTTTTACTACCCTTAAAGCCAGTTCCTGCTGGTATTATCCGCCCTACTATTACGTTCTCGTTGAGTCCTACTAGGTAATCCTCGGCTCCACGTACGGCAGCCTCTGTAAGCTTACGTGTAGTGTTTTGGAATGACGAAGAGGAGAGCCAGCTATTACGTGTAAGAGACGTCTCTGTAATACCTGTTACGAGCTGCTCTGCCGTTGCTGGAGCCCCACCCTCCAGCTTGGCGCGGTGGTTCTCAGAGTCTAAGAGAGAGACCTCCACCACTTGCCCCACAGAGAGACGCGTGTCTCCTGCCGTCTTAACCTTACGCCTTGAGAACATTTGCTTTACCACAACCTCTAGGTGCTTACGCGAGATTGCAACTCCCTGGAGCTCATAAATCTTAGTAACCTCACTAATTATATATTCTTGAGTTGTAACCTTGCCAGCGTACTTAAATAGCTCTGGCAACTCTACAGAACCATCTGTCATAAATTGACCCTTCGTAACCGCCTCACCCTTCTTAACTACAAACCTGCGTGCAGGAGATACTTTATATTCAGTTTCTCTCTTCTTTACTTTCTTTTCACCATCTGCTGGTATTAGCTGTATAAATTTCTCATCACCGTTATCAATTATTTCTCCTACTACTCCGTCTATACGAGCAATAACAGCAGAACTCTTTGGTATTCTCCTATCAAATATCTCTTCGATACGTGGCAAACCTTGTGTTACGTCCCCACCTATCATAGCAGCTCCACCAGCATGCTTAGTATTCATTGTAAGCTGAGTACCAGGCTCACCTATGGCTTGTGCAGCCATTGTACCTACCGCCTCACCAAGATCTACTGTCTCGTTAGTTGTAAGGTCGTGTCCATAACACATTTGGCATATGCCACGATGTGTCTCGCATGTCATAGGAGAGCGCAGCACTACTGCCTCTGCCCCAGAGTCTTCTACTGCATCTACATCTGTAGATAGTATTGTGTAACCCTTTTTAAAGAGTACCTTACCATTTTTGTCTTTCAGTTCTTCAGCCAATACCCTACCTTTAGCGCTCTTACCAAGGTGTACCTCCATACCAAGTGCATTGGTGCGAGAGATGGTTACTCCTGTCTTTGCTCCGCAGTTCTTTTCTGTTACTACTATGTCTTGCGCCACATTAAACAAGCGCCGTGTAAGGTATCCAGCCTGTGCAGTCTTAAGTGCTGTATCGGCTAGCCCCTTACGAGAGCCGTGAGTAGTAATAAAGTACTCGATTGGTGTCATACCCTCTTTATAGGAAGATATGACGGGTGTCTCAATAATGTCCCCCTTAGGAGACTGTATCAGTCCCTTCATTCCTATCATTTGTGTTAGCTGGCCAATGGAGCCTCTGGCGCCAGAGATAATCATGTCGTTAACGCTACCGTGAGGGTCAACTGACTCTGCAACACCCTTTTCCACATCCGTTTTGGCCTTCTGCCACAGTTCTATTGTCATACGGCGGCGCTCATCTGCTGAGAGCAAGCCCTCATTAAATTCGTCTACCAAGGCTCGTGCAGCCTTTTTAGATTCTTCAATTATTTTTTCTTTTGCTTTTGGAATCGTTAAGTCTGTCATACTCCAAGTAATACCTGCATGTGTTGCGTATTTAAAACCAAATGCTTTAACCTTGTCTAATATCTTGGGCATACCCTCTAAGCCATAAATTGCTATGAGGTCGTCAACCAGTGATGACATCTTACGACGATCTATAGTCTCATTAACAAATGGGAAGTCTTTAGGTAAAACAGAGTTAAACAAGAGTCTACCTACTGTAGTCTCAAATAGTTCGCCACCAAACTCTTCGTATTTCTTGTGTTCTCCTGGTAGAACTTTAATCTTCGCACGGAAGTCTACAACATCGTAATCATAAGCGTTTATTGCACTATTTGTAGAGTCAAATACTCGGGATTCCCCTTTGGCACCATCTACAAGCTTTGTCATCCAGTACACACCCAATATCATGTCTTGGCGTGCATTTGTAGTTACGTCTCCATTGCCAGGCTTTAATATGTTCTTATGAGATGACATGATTTCGCGAGCCTCTGCTTGCGCTTCGTCTGAGATTGGCACGTGTACTGCCATCATGTCACCGTCAAAGTCTGCATTATATGCCTCACACACTAGAGGGTGTACCTGTATAGCATTACCCTCAATAAGTACAGGACGAAAGGCCTGCATACTCTGGCGGTGCAGTGTTGGTGCACGGTTTAGCAATACATATTTGTTTGTTATAACCTCCTCAAGAATTGCCCACACCTCTGGTATTCCATCTTCTATCAAGCGGCCTGCTCCACGAATGTTGTGCGCTGTCTCGCGCTCTAAGAGCCCTGCAATAACAAATGGACGGAAGAGTTCTAGTGCCATGTGCTTGGGTAACCCACACTGGTCTAGTGCTAGGTCTGGTCCGATAACAATAACAGAGCGCCCTGAGTAATCTACTCGTTTACCAAGCAAGTTCTGACGGAAGTATCCTTGCTTGCCCTTAAGATAATCTGCCAAGGACTTAAGTGGGCGCTTGCGCTGGCCACCTACAGAGAAGGCTGCATTACCCCTGCGCACAGAGTTGTCTAGGAGGGCATCTACGGCCTCTTGCAGTATCCTCTTTTCGTTACGCAATATAACATCAGGCGCTTGAATTAGCTTAAGCTTCTTTAAGCGGTTGTTACGGTTTATTACTCTACGATATAAGTCGTTGATGTCTGAAGAGGCGTGACGCCCACCCTCCAGAGCTACCATTGGTCGGAGTGCTGGTGGTATAATAGGTAGCTGAGTTACGAACATCCACTCTGGGCGTACATCCGACTCTATCATGGCGTCTACAAGTGCTATACGTTTCTGCAATTTTGCACGCTCTGTAACTCCACTCTCTTCGTAGCGCTTGTGCAGGTTCTCGCTAAATTTATGTAAATCTAAGTCTTTAAATATATCGTACAGTGCCTCTGCCCCCACGCGAGCCTCAAACATTGCACCATACTTTACAGCAAATTTGTGGTATGTGGCTTCATCTAATACCTTGTTCAGCGCTATACTTTCAATCTCTTTCTTGGCATCATTTGCCATATCTTTTAGCTTCTTCTTGGTCTTCTCGTCTACTGCAGCTGCGACTTTAGTTTTAAATTCGCTCTCAAGATCCTTTAATAGCTCTGCTTTTGCAGAGTCTATAACATTGGTAACAATGTACCCTGCAAAGTAAACTACCTTCTCAATCTCTGAAGCAGAAATACCAAGCATGAGTGCGATACGCGAAGGAATGCCTCGATGAAACCAAATGTGTGCCACTGGACTCGCAAGCTCTATGTGGCCCATGCGCTCACGACGCACAACAGAGCGTGTTACCTCCACGCCACACTTCTCACACACAATACCCTTAAAGCGAATCCCTCTGTATTTACCACAATAACACTCAAAGTCCTTCTCAGGACCAAAGATTTTCTCGTCAAAGAGTCCGTTTTTCTCTGGGCGCTGTGTACGATAATTTATAGTCTCGGGCTTAGTAACTTCGCCTCGTGACCACTCTAGTGTACGCTCTGGGCTGGCTAGCAATATACGCACTTTGTTGAAGTCTGAAATTAGTCGTTCTTTGTTTTTGTTTTGAATTTGAGACATAAGCTAGTTTTCTTCTTTTATAAGTTGTACATCTAGTGCTAGTCCTCGCAAATGCCTCACAAGAACATTAAATGTGGCTGGTATATTAGTGTGCTTCACCCTTTGTCCTTTAACTATCGCATCAAAGGCTGCGCTGCGCCCCATCACGTCGTCAGATTTAATAGTCAAGATCTCACGTAGTGCATAGGCAGCTCCATAACCAAGAAATGCCCACACCTCCATCTCTCCAATACGTTGTCCACCATTTTGTGCTTTACCACCAAGTGGTTGCTGTGTTGTTATAGAGTACGGACCTATAGAGCGCATGTGTATCTTATCCTCAACCATGTGGTGTAGCTTGAGTATATACATGTTACCTATGGCTATTGGTTGGTCAAATTTGTCTCCTGTTCGTCCATCAAATAGCTCAACCTTGCCAGACTTATCAAAGCCAGCCTCTTTAAGCTCATTTAAAATCTCCTCCTCTGTAGTACCAGAGAACGGTGGCACAATAGCTTGGTATCCAAGGGTTTCTGCAGCAAGACCTAGATGCATCTCAAGGATTTGGCCCAAGTTCATACGACTAGGTACACCGAGTGGAGTTAAAATTATGTCTATAGGTTCGCCGTTTGCAGCATATGGCATATCTTCCTCGGGTAACACTCTAGAGATTACACCTTTGTTACCGTGGCGTCCCGCGAGCTTGTCTCCCACAGAAATATTGCGAAGCTGTGCCACCTCAACGTGAATACGTTTGATAATTCCACTTTCTAATTGGTCACCATTTTCGCGAGAGAATATACGTATCTTGGTAACTCTACCCTTCTTACCAGCCTCCACGCGCAGCGATGTATCCTTAACATCTTTTGCCTTATCTCCAAATATAGAGCGTAGAAGTCGCTCCTCTGGTGTTAGTTGAGTCTCTCCTTTTGGCGTTACCTTACCTACCAAGATGTCGCCTGGGCGTACCTCAGCACCTATGCGTATAATCCCCTCCTCGTCTAGGTTGCGTAACTTCATCTCTCCTACATTTGGTATATCGTGCGTAGTTACCTCACTGCCAAGCTTTGTATCGCGTACATAACTTACAAATTCTTCTACATGTATTGTTGTAAATTTGGAATTCTTTACCAGTCTCTCTGAGATTACTATGGCGTCCTCGTAGTTTGACCCTGCCCAAGACATAAGCGCTACACGCACGTTCTGCCCAAGTGCTATCTGTCCATTATCTGAGGAGGAAGTATCCGCGAGCACACTACCTACCTTCACTTTATCTCCAATACTCACAGATGCTCGCTGGTGAAAGATTGACATATTGTTAGTACGAGAGAAGTTAACAAGTGGATACTCTCGCTCTTTACCTTTAGTACTCTTTATTATAACCTTGCGTGCATCACAGTAGCTTACTGTGCCGGCCTCCTCTGAGATTACCAAGCGACCAGAGTCTCTTGCGGCCTCCTCCTCTATGCCAGTAGCCACTAGTGCTGCCTCCGGCACTATGCAAGGTGTAGCCTGCTTCTGCATGTTACTACCCATAAGCGCGCGGTTAGCATCATCGTGCTCGAGGAATGGGATCATGGTGGTAGCCACAGAAAAGGCCTGATTAGTAGCCACCTCTACGAAGTCTATATCTTTACGTGCTACAAACATTGGCTCTCCTGCCACACGTACCTCCACTGTACTCTCTTTTATTTTAGAGTTACCGTCTATAGCTATGGCTGCGTGTACTATCTTATATTTCTCCTCCTCCATTGCGTTTAAGTACACTATTTCGTTTGTGATTGTTCCACCCTTTACTCGTGCATATGGGGTCTCGATAATTCCAAATTCGTTCACCCTAGCGTGTACCGCAAGTCTGAGTATAAGACCGATGTTCTGTCCCTCAGGAGTTTGAATTGGGCAAAGACGGCCGTAGTGGCTCGTGTGCACGTCGCGCACGTCAAATCCAGCACGCTCACGAGTGAGCCCACCGGGACCAAGTGCACTAAGCGTTCGCAAGTGCTCTAACTCTCCTAGAATATTGTTTTGATCCATAAACTGCGATAGCTGGTTGGTAGAGAAGAATTCTATAACCGCAGCGTAAAATGGTCGTGGATTTATAAACTGTACTGGCAACGTTACATCTGGGTCTACAGTGGACATTCTGTCTTGTACATTGCGCTTCATTCGGCTCATACCTATGCGCACCTGATGCTTAAGCATTTCGCCCACATAGCGCACACGTCTAAATCCAAGGTGGTCTATATCGTCTGGTTCTGCACCGTCTGTATTATTAAGTCGTATAATATTTCCTACTATTTTAGCTATGTCATCTTTAGAGAGAACTTGCTGCTTCAAATCTTTCTCTTTCATTGACATGTCAAAGCGCTGATTAAATCGGTAGCGGCCAACACGAGAAAGGTCGTACCTCTCTTTACTAAACAATGAGTCTACAAAGTCACGTGCATTCTCTGGTGTTGCCAAGTCGCCATCTCGCAGTCTTTTATAAATCTCTAGGTACGCGTCTTGCTTTGTCTCTACTGGGTCAAGTTCTGTAGTTATTTTGATCACTTCCTCTGCACCTTCTATACCATTAAGAGCTTTAGTCATCTCATTCTCATTCTCAAAGCCAAAGATACGTAACAGAGTAGTTACAGGGAATTTACGCTTGCGGTCTATCTTAACGTACATTGCACCATCTGGCTCCATCTCTAGCTCCATCCATGCACCACGTGCTGGTATTACCTTAGCTCCAAAGTATTCTAAGCCCTTGATATTGTTAGTAAGGAAGAATACTCCGTACGAACGTGCGAGTTGTGGCACAATTACTCGTTCTACACCATTTATAATGAAGGAGCCATGCGGTGTCATATTAGGAAAGTCTGCAAGAAAGATCTCTTGGGTCTTTGTTTCGTCTGTTATTTTATTATGCAGTTTTGCTTGTATCTTGAGTGGAATGCTGTACGTTAGGCGCTTGTACTTAGCATAGTGCTCGTCAAACTCTGGCTTACCAAATGAATATTTAGAAATATCTAAAGAAAACTTTTTACCTGTGTAATCATCTATAGGTGAGAACTCGTTAAAAACCTCACGCACACCACTCTCTATAAGCTGCTTGTAAGATTCTTTTTGTTCGCGTACTAGGTCTGGTATCTCTACCAAAGCCTTGCGTGAGTGGCCGAACTGCTTCTTGGGTAGTGCTTTGTTTTGCATAAAATAAAAATTGCAAGGCACGACAAAGCGCCTGCTGGCGTTAACGATTAATTTTGTTAATTACGAAAAAACACGTAAAACTAATATTTAAACACGGCACACGCCAGCTCTGCTATCAAAACACAATCCACAGAAAAGATTGCGCTATTATACAGATGCTCTTGCAGATGTCAACTCCACTGTCAAGATTTGGCTGTGGATAACTTTTTCTTCTTCCACTCTTCTATATTTGCGTGGTGGCCGCTTAAGAGCACTTTGGGTACCTTGTGCTTTTTCTTCTTCCACACTAGTACCTCTGGGCGCGTGTACACTTCTGGGCTTGCGGTGCGTTCCTCCTCCAAGCTCTCCTGAGCCCCTAGCACTCCCTCCACATGCCGTGCCACAGCATCTACCACAATTGCAGCAGGCAATTCTCCTCCGGTGAGCACAAATGGCCCTACGGAAACATGTTTTGCTTTCAGTATTTTTGCTACACGAGCGTCCACACCCTCATAATGCCCACACAGCATCACAATATGCTTAAACTTGGTGGTTGAACCACCAAGTTTTGCCAATTTACGGGCCATTTTAGAGTCAAACTGTTTGCCGCTTGGAGAGAAGAAGATTACTTCTACATTCTTCTTTCTGCCTATTGCCTTCTGTGCCGCACGTAAGAAGCTCTCCGCCTCAAGTACCATTCCTGGTCCTCCGCCATAGGGCTTGTTGTCTACTCTCTTATGTTTATCTGTAGTAAAGTCGCGAGGGTTGTAATAACTTACCTTTATCTTCTTATCTTTCTGGGCACGTCCAAGCATAGAGCTTGAGGTATATGGCTCAATACTACTAGAAAATAATGTAACTATATGGAAATGTATCATAATATAAAAACCGCGAACCATTAAGGTATCGCGGTTTTTAGTGTGTGTCCAGTAAAATTGATTACTTGAGATCGTTTATAACGTCATCTACGTCTGCCATTGTTGCTGAGCCTTCTCCCTCTACCACTGGCTCTTCTGCTGGTGCTGCAGCTTCTTCTGTGGCAGCAGGTGCTGCTGGTGCACTCTCCTCTTCACGCCTGAAGCCTCCGGTACCACCTTCCGGCTCGTTAATCTTAAGGTTTACACGAGCTTCGTTCTTCATTCCTACTACGCGAAGTAGTGTACGGATAGCCTTGGCTGTGTTACCACTGCGACCAATTATCTTACCCATGTCGTCTTTATGTACATCGAGCAAGAGCAATACGCCCATTTCGTCTACTGTTCTTGTAATCTTTACGTCGTCCGGATTATCTACCAACCCCTTAACAACGAACTCCAGAAATTCCTGATCTAGTTCCATTTTATATTTCTATAAATTAATAAAAAGTGCCTTACTGGCACTCTGGTGATTATCTCATATTAAGTAGCGAGGTCAAGCCTTACTCCTCTTTCTTTTCCTCTACTTCTTCTGTCGGAGCAGCTTCCTCAGCTTTTTCTTCTTTTACCTCTTCTGGCTTCTCTTCAGTAGCTTCCTCATTACCATCTTCCTTTACTTCTTCTTTTGTCTCCTCCTTATCTTCTGCTTCTTCTTTTTCTTTTACTACTGGGCTTTTCTTAGGTAGTACATTTATCTTGTCTGCTTTTATTATCCCGGCACTCACTAGCATGTTGTGTACTCTGCCACTTGCCTGTGCTCCTACAGAGAGCCAGTGTGTAATGCGTTCTTCTTTTAAGTCAGTTTGCTTTGTCTTTGGATTGTACGAGCCAACACGCTCTACAAAGTCGCCGCTCTTGGGCCCACGTGTGTGCTCTATAACAACCACACGAAAAGATGGGTCATTTTTTCTTCCTATTCTTTGTAATCTTATCTTTAGCATGTGGCGGTACTTTACCAGAGAGCAGATTAAAAGTAAACTGTTACGATGCATAAAATAAAAAAGAGAAAGGGTAAAGCAAAGAAGTTTTTTACAGGAGTTGTAAGTATCACACGTAGTGGCCTTGGCTTTGTAGCGCACGAGAGCTTAGAGGAGGACATACTTATAGACCGCGAACTTGTAGGTACTGCACTTAATGGCGATGAGGTAGAAGTGTTGGTACTGCCGAGTGCTCGCAAGGGGCGAGCAAATGGCAAAGTACTTAAAGTGCTTAAACGTGCACGTACGCGCTTTGTTGGTGCGCTAAGGGTAGAAGGTAGCAAAATGCTACTCGTACCAGACAATCAGCGTATAAATACAGACTTTAACATTCCCGCGCCGCCTACGGCGGCGCGGGACGGACTAAAGGCGCTAGTAGAGATGGACGAGTGGTTAGATGCAGAGCAACAACCAACAGCAAAAATAATAGATGTACTTGGCAAAGCTGGTGAGCACGAGACGGAGATGCAGGCAATTTTGCTAGAGAGGGACTTCCAAGACTCCTTCCCCATGGCAGTGCAGCAAGAGGCTGAACAAGTCCAAGCTAAGTGGTCTAGGAGCCTCCTAGACCACTTAAAACGAGAGGACTTTAGAGACGTACTTACGTGCACCATAGACCCAGTGGACGCCAAGGATTACGATGATGCGCTCTCTGTACGGGAGCTAAATAATGGCAACTATGAAATAGGTATACATATTGCAGACGTAACCCACTTTATAAAAGTTGGTAGCGCACTAGACAAAGAGGCTCGCAAGCGGGCTACCAGTGTGTACCTTGTAGACCGCACAATACCGATGTTGCCGGAGGAGCTCAGTAACGACATCTGTAGTTTAAAGGAGGGCGTAGAGCGCTTCGCCTTCTCTGCAATATTTGAGCTAGACAAAAACGCAACTGTGCAGAATCTCCACTTTGCAAAAACTATAATAAAGTCCGATAAGCGCTTCTCTTATCAAGAAGCTCAGAATATTCTAGACAATGATGCCGCAAAGGACCCATTATCTACCTCTATTAAGATACTACGAGATCTTGCACGCAAGATGCGTGCACAAAGAGTAAAAGATGGAACCATAGAATTTGAAACTGATGAAATAGCGTTTGAACTGGATGAAAACAAAAAGCCAATCCGTGCATTTGTAAAAGAGAAGTTAGAAACAATGAAGATTGTGGAAGAATTTATGCTCCTGACCAACAGTGCAGTAGCTAAGTATATTGCAACTCATTGTAAAGATAGCGATCCGAGAAAGAGCACATTTATCTACAGAATCCACGGCGAGCCTGACGCTGCAAAGATAGAAGAATTGCGCATATTCTTAAGAGCTCTTGGGCACGACCAGCTTGGACACAAAAGTAAGCAAATAAAAAGTAGTGACATCGCAGAATTAATACGAGCGGTAAAAGGTACTCCAGAGGAGGCAGTAGTGCAAACGGCAACCTTGCGCTCTATGGCCAAGGCCGTGTATACACACAAAAATATTGGGCACTTTAGCTTAGGCTTTAAACACTATACACACTTTACCTCGCCCATACGTCGTTACCCAGACATAATGGTGCACAGAATACTAAAGGCACACCTAGACGGCACAATAATCCCTAAAAAAGAAATGGATGGATATATAAAGATGGCAATAACGGCAAGTGCACGCGAGGTAGAGGCAGTGGCCGCAGAGCGTGAGAGTGTAAAGTTTAAACAGGTGGAGTACATGAGTAACTTGGTTGGCAAAACGTTTACAGGAACTATCACAGGTGTTACCAAGAGCGGCTTCTTCGTAGCTGAGGACGAAACGAGGGCAGAAGGCTTTATAAGTGCAAGTAGCCTCAAAGACGACTGGTACGAGCTGGATGAGAAAAGCTATGCACTCGTAGGTAAACAGAAAAAAAAGAGCTTCCGCATCGGCAACTCTATAAAAATCAAACTAAAGAGAGCAAGCTTGGAAGACAGGCAAATAGATTGGGAGCTTGTGTAAGGTACTAAGATACAAGCTCTACAAAACTAACTTTTCTAAAATCTTTCCCCCTCCATTTTGTATTGTGATACAAAACGGCCACGCCCCCTCCCCAGATTTTTAAAAAGTTGTTTTGTTTAACTTTTTACATTCGTAACGAGGTGGAAGCGGAGCAAACCAGGTTTTGCTGGCAAACGGCCTTTCGGAGGCGCTCAAGAGAGCGGCGAGAAGAGCAGACCGACTCCGCAGAGTCGGGACTGTGAGCCTTTGCGGCAAAAGCCTGGGTT
>CAZWKW010000014.1:0-10672 GCA_964634115.1 uncultured Candidatus Saccharibacteria bacterium
TAGTATTGCCAACTCCAGTAGTTGTTTTGGTTGTTGTTCCAGTCCCAAGTATTCCACGCTCCCCATCCATATGGATTTTGGTTCTGCCAGCTCCAATCATAATAGTAGTTGTCATAATAATTATCGTAGTAATTGCTATAGTCGTAATAATACGGCCATGGCTGTGGAACTGGTTGCGGGTAATACACTTCGTTTACTCGTACGGTAGTGGTAGATTTAACTGTTTTACCTGCACTATCTTTTACAATTATTGATACAGTATATGTACCAGCACGAGCATATGAGTGCTGGAATGTAGTACTCTGGGTAAATGAGCTCCTTTGATTGCTCACCGTATCGTTTACGTAGTACAGGTGATCTCCCCAGTCTATATCGTAAGTGAGTTGGCCATTCTCTGGGTCGTTTGCCGAGATTCGCCATGTGCCCTGCTCGTTAACATTAAGTGTAGTTGGCCCAGAGAATGAGCTGATTGTGGGTGGCCTGTTCGCGGAACCATCTGAGCCACATTCTCCGTAATGAATTAGTCTTGCTCCATCTTGGTTTAATAAGCAAACATTGGAGTATGTTCTATTTTGTAAATAACATCCAACACAAGGGATACTCCCATAATTACCACAAGTTGGGCAAGCCATTTTTTGTCCGCACACAGGATTGTACTCTGTTGTACAATAACTGGGATTATATGGTGGGTATACTATAGACAGCGCCTCTGCCTTTACTCCTGCAAATAGCACCAACACAAACAAGATTGTAATTATATATTTACTCATAAGCTGCCAGATTAAGTTTAATAATTTAATTAAACGCTTGTTTTAGTATTTTGTCAATACTTCTGCACTTTTTGTGCCAACTATTACCGTATGTTCGAAATGGGCAGTTTTTGACCCATCTTTAACTTTATATGTATATCCGTCACTTGCGAGCTTTAACTTGGCACTACCAATACTCATCATTGGCTCTATAGCTATTACCTGCCCATCCTTAAGCACTACATTAGCATCTGGCCCATTCTCATAGTTGGCTATAAACGGTCTTTCGTGTACCTTCTTACCCACTCCATGTCCGCCAAGCTCTGGTGGTAACTCGTAACCGTACTTCTTTGCCACCGCACTCACCGCTTTACCTATCTCTTTTATCTTATTTCCAGCTATAGCCTGTTTTATACCTTCTGCTCGCGCCTCTTTAACTGCATTTATAAGTTTTTTGTCTTCTGCATTAATCTTCCCAACTCCAACCGTAATTGCCGAATCTGTAATCAATCCTTTATGTGTTAATAGGCAATCTATAGAGACTATATCTCCCTCTTTTAGTACCTGAGGATCCTCATTTGGTACTCCGTGCACTATTTCATCATTTATAGACACACACAGCGCCGCTGGGTAAGGGCGTTTAGCACCCTTGGGCTTATAACCAAGAGTCGCTGGCTTGTCACCAAGCTCTGCTATTATCTCTAGTGCTCTATCTTCTAAATCTTGTGTAGTAATGCCAGGAGCTACCATCTCGCCCAATTGCGACAGAATGCCCGCTAGGCGCTTGCCTCCCTCGCGCAGAATCTCCCTCTCTTTTTCAGTTTTTATTATCATTCTAGTCCAAGTCTTTGCAAAATATCTCTGTGTATCTCATCTATATCTCTATCACCTTCTATCTCGTGGATTGTGCGACCGCGGTCACGCAGTGTATCTAGTGCTGGTAATACATCCTTTTTGTACCAGTCTAGTCTACGCAAAATTTTCTCCTCCGTGTCATCGTTGCGCCCGCGCGCGAGTAAACGCTCTAGAGTTATCTCTGGAGTTACTTCCATAGCTATTACTGCGTAATCCTCACGTCCGTAAAATACCATAGCATCGTCAAAGGCTCGTGCTTGCGAAACACGGCGCACTACTGCATCGGCAATTATGTGTTGAGTACCTGTAAAGTTGTCTACAAGTTGCTTTGTCATTAGATAATTTGGCAAGAATCCTGGCATAAGGCCACCATTAGATATTATTTCCTTTGTAAGCTCACCAGAGTAGCCGCCAGCAGCCACCATTGCCCTAAGAAGTCCACCCATTTCTATATAAATTATATCTTGCTCAGAATTCTTCTTCAGATAGTCCACGAGCATGTCTACCTGTGTGCCCTTACCAGCGCCTGAGGGACCAAAGAATAAAAGTGTTTGTGGTTTAACCATAATATATTTAATTTTTATTTAGCTTATTTTTTATAATATCTACAATCTCTGCTTGCGAGATACTAGTAGCATCTATAATTAAATCAAAATTCTCATCCGCATGCCAGTCCTCTATACCGTATAACTTATTGTATCTAGGCGTATATGTCGCTTCTCGTGCAAGAGTTTTTTTTCTCAGCTCGTCTAGGTTGCCTTCCTCTCTTTCTCCTATGCGGCGTACTCGCTCGGCAAGTTCACACTCTAGCTTAACTTTAAATGAGTCTGGAATAAAGAACCAAGCAAGCCTTGACTCAAATACGAAGTTGTTATTTTCTTCTCCGAACTTTTTTTGTCTTGCATCGAGTTGCTCGTCGTATTCTGGGTGAGTTTTTACGTATTCGTCAAATTCGTATACGCTCATGCCCAACTCTTCAGCCATTTCTCTAAAAATATTACCTCCAGACATAAAAACGGCACCAAGCTCTGTAGCGAGCAATTTACCAACGGTTGATGTGCCTGTACCACTTAAGCCAGAGATTGTAATCTTCATATTGATCGTATGTTCTTAGTACTCTCTTATAGAAATTTGGGACTCTACTTTCTTAACAAGGTCAAGAACTACAGAAACGGCAATAAGGAGAGCCGTACCGCCAATGGTGAGGGTGGCAATTCCTGTAACACCCTGCACAATAATAGGAAGTACGGCAACAGTACCAAGGAAGAGGGCACCTACTAGAGTAATGCGAGTTACTATGTTGCCGACGTACTCGCTGGTGTGCTCACCTGGGCGTATACCAGGGATAAATGCACCACTCTTTTGTAAGTTATCTGCCATCTTATTTGGCTCGAAGGTGATAGCAGTGTAGAAGTAGGTAAAGAGGAAGACAAGCGCAAAATAAATACTACCGTATACAAGCTGGTTCGACATTGCTGCGTTAACTGCACCAGCTGCACTTGCAACTGCGGGTACACTTGAGCCCACAAGGAATCCAGCAACCATCTGCGGCAAGAGCACCATGGAAAGTGCAAAGATTATAGGTATAACACCAGCCTGGTTAACACGCAGCGGTAGATAGGTGGATACTCCTGCTCCAGTTTTGCCCCCGCGAGTCTGCCGAGCATAAGTAACTGGTATTGGACGCTCCGCCTCTGTAATAAATACTACAGCTGCCGTAACAAGAATAGTTAACACTGTAAAGCCAAGATATGTAGGAACTTGCGAAACGTCAAAGGCAAATACTACTTGCGAAAGTGCCGACGGCAATCCAGACACAATACCTGCAAATATAATGAGCGAAACTCCGTTACCAATACCAAACTCTGTAACAAGCTCACCAACCCACATAAGTAGAAGAGAGCCTGCAACGATAACGATAACATTAGTGAGAGTAGTCATAAGGTCTGTATTTGTAACAATCCCCTGCCGTGAGAGTAGTGTAAGAAATGCAAATGCCTGAATAAACGCAAGAGGCACAGTAAGATAGCGAGAATATTGTGAGAACTTGATACGCCCTGCCTCACCCTCCTCATGGTACATTGCCTTAACCTTAGGTACTAAAACTGTCATAAGCTGCATAATGATGCTCGCCGTAATGAAGGGCCCAACACCAAGCATGACTATAGATAGATTAGAGAGTCCACCACCAGAGAAGATGTTCATCAGCCCTAAGAATTGGTTATTGGAGAAGAATTCCTCAAGACGTAGTACGTCTACCCCAGGTATTGGTATAGTGGCAAGAATACGAAATATTACGAGAGCCGCCAACACGAAGAAGATGCGCTTGCGCAACACCTCATCGCTAAATGTGAGTTTAAGTTTATGTATTAAGGTGTTCAACATGATTTAAAATTATTTAACACTGCCTCCTGCCTTTTCTATCATACCCTTTGCAGTCTCGGACATCTTAAGACCCTCTACCGCAAGTTTCTTTGTAAGTTTACCCCTGGCCAAAAGCTTTACTGGTTGTATCCTGCCACTTCTTTTACTTAGTATACCCTTCTCCACCAGAGTCTCTGGAGTAACAGTCTCTCCAGACTTAAACACCTCTTCTAGAGCATCAAGGTTTACCGGTACGTATACCACACGAGAGTCATTCACCGTGCGTGCACGATTGATACCGTGCCCGCGTAGCTTAGGAAGCTTCTTTATGAAGTCTCTCATCTCTGGGCGTATACCGTGTCCACCATGCTGCTTTTGTCCCTTGTGTCCACGTCCACTTGTTTTGCCCCGTTTGCCACCCCTTCCAACTTTGCGCTTGGTAGTTCTTTTAGTATTTGGTTTTAGTTCGTTTAGTTGCATAATTATTGTTCTAACTTCTTCAGTGCCAGTACTGTTGCTCGTGCTATGTTTATCTTGTTCTTGCTTCTGGTTAAAATCTTAGACGTTACGTCTGTAACACCTGCAAGCTCTAACACTGTACGCGCCGCAGCTCCAGCCACCAATCCGCGACCCTTTGCTGGACGAATCTCTATAACAGATGATCCGTACTTAGCCTCTGTATTATGTGGAATGCTGCCATCCTTGGTACGCAATACCGTAAACATGTTTTTCTTCGCTACACGTACTGCCTTTTGTATAGCTAGCGCAGTGTCGCCAGCCTTGCCCACTCCTACCCCAACTTTGCCCTTCTTATCACCAAGAATCATAGCCACCGAGAAGCTGAAGCGCCTACCACCAGCCATAACACGCACTACGCGTCTGATGTCCACTATCTTTTGGTCGAACTCTGGGCGTCTGTCTACACGCTCACGCGGTTTACGCTTACGAAAGTTTGGTTTATTACGCTTTTGCCCATTTGGGGCTTCTGTTATTTTTGTTTTCTTTTCTTCTGTCATGATTATTAAAAATTAAGCCCAGCCTCTCTGGCCGCATCAGCAAATATCTTTATATTACCTTTATATGCAAATCCCCCCCTATCAAAGACAACCGACGTAACCTTACTCTTCTTTGCTAATTCTACAAGGTTTTTTGCTGCGGCCTCAACGGCCTCACGCGGTGTCTTGGCACTCTCACTAGCACTGGCACTAGACACTGCTGCAAGTGTCTCGCCCTTCTCGTCATTTATGATCTGCGCGCGTAGCTGTGTATTAGAGCGATGCACCGCGAGCCGTGGACGCAATGCCGTACCAAAGATCTTAGCGCGTACTCTGCGCCTTCTTGCATCCCTTTCCACTGTTTTTATTGCTGTTTTCATAATATTATAATCTCTATGTTGCGGCTCTCTTACCCTCCTTGCGTCTTATTACCTCATCAAAGTAACGTATACCCTTGCCCTTATATGGCTCTGGCTTTTTCACTGCACGAACCTCGGCTGCAAATTGACCTACTAGCTCTTTGTCTATGCCTTTTATAGTAATCTCTGTCTTTTCTACCTCGACTGTTAGCCCTTCTGGTACTGCTAGCTCTACCTTATGAGAAAAGCCAACCTCAAGCACTAACACTTTACCTTGTAGATTTACCTTGTATCCGACTCCTTCTACTATTAGTTTCTTCTCGTAGGGTTCGTTTACTCCTGCTATCATGTTAGCAATATGAGATGCTGTTGTACCCCACATAGCAAGTGCCTCTCGTGTATCATCAGCTGGAGTTACAATAACCTCAGTACCTTCTGCATTAACAACAGACTTTGGGTTTATCTTTCTTTTTAACTCACCTCCCTTACCCTTTACAGTAACAACACCCTCAGACACATTCACCTCTGTGCCTGCCGGAATCATAATAGGTTTTTTGCCGATTCTACTCATATTACCAAATTTCAAATAATACTTCTCCTCCTAGCTTTGCCTTTTTTGCTTCCTTACCTGTCATTATGCCTTTAGATGTTGATAGTATAAGAGAGCCCTTACCATATCGTACTGGGAAGATTTCTTTAACACTTCTGTAAATTCTACGGCTCGGCTTTGAGATTCTTTTTACCTCACTTATTCTTGGTGATCCATCCTTTTTGTATAGCAAGCCCACTGTGAGAGTTTTGTTAGTTTTTTTACCTCTCTTCTCACTAGATGCAACGTATCCTGCACTCGCAAGCACGTCTGCAACTGCAGCCTTTAATTTAGAATATGGTAAAGAAAGGCTCTCGTGCCCAACCGCACCAGCATTCTTAATACGTGTGATGAAGTCTCCTATTGGGTCGTTTACCATTACCATGATGATTTTTTTATTCCTGGGATGTGGCCCTTAAGTGCCTCTTCGCGGAAGCATACACGGCACATATCAAATGCACGCATGTATCCGCGTGGACGACCACATTTAAAGCAACGTCTTATAACGCGGGATTTAAATTTTGGCGTCTTGAGCGCCTTTGCTATCATTGATTTTTTTGCCATATATTATTTTTGGAGTAAGAGCCAAAATCATTGTCTAAGAATGATGTTTGGCAGTTTGCCTACCCCTCGACTCATCTTAGGGTAAACACTTACTCAAACGCTCTTTTTGAACGTTGCGCCATATTATCAAAGAAATACCCAAAGTCAACGACTTACCAGCTCTTACACAAGTGGGAAGGTAACGATAAAATGTGAGCCGACTCCCTTTATAGATTCTACAGCTATACTTCCGTCCATTTGCTCTACCATTTGTTTTGTAATCCACAAGCCAAGACCGGTACCCGTTTGCTTGCGCACCTCTTTGTCGCTAGCTCGCCAAAACTTGGCGAAGAGCTCTTTTTGCTCCTCTGAGCTCATACCCAAGCCTGTGTCGGATATACGTATACTTACCATACCATCTTTTACCTTTGAACTAACGGTTATCTTGCCCTCTGGTGTGTATTTTATAGCGTTACCTATTAAGTTTACAGCAATCTGACGCAATCTATCTGGATCTGCGCTTATACGTGCTTCTGGCTCTAGGTTAAGCTCTAACTCTAGACCCTTTGCCTCTGCCTGTACCCTTAGAGTATCAACTACCTTAGCTACAACTCCAGTAGAGTTTATCTCTTGCATATTAAATTGCATCCTACCCTGCTCTATACGCGACACATCTAATATGTCGGCGATAAGGCGATCTAACTCACGTGCAGAAATATCTATACGTGTTAGAGACTTGAGACCTTGCTCTGACTTCACCTCTCCACTACCCTTAAGAATATCTGCATAACCACGTATAGAGGTAAGTGGGGTGCGGAGCTCGTGGCTAGCCATAGAGACGAAGTCGTCTTTCATTGTGTCTACCTCCTTCAACTTTTTGTACAGTACAGTGTAATCAATAATGCGCGCATGTTTAAAAAATAATAGTAATAAAAAGAGCAATATTAACACCAAAATAATAACACTCTTACGTATATTGTCTCCTATCTTTTTATCTGCTGCACTCATAGCCTGCCGTGTTATGGCTATGCCTCTCACATCTCCACTAGTATCTACAATAGCTCTACTGGTACGAAAGAATCGCTCCCCATCACGAACTTCCTCCACAGTAAATGAGTTACCGGGATTGGCCTCTGAGAGTGCTAGGGATATATCGTAGCCTATTAGGTCTGTATTTTCTAACCTTGGATCTAGGGCTACAACTACACTCCACCTATTACTTGTCTGACCAGCTCGCTCTGCTACAAAAAAGTTAGTGATAGTGGGGTTGAGAGCTGAGATATCTTGAATTTGGGCACGTAAGAGCTCGGGCTCTTCGTAGAGTACTCCTGCAAGTGGTGCGAATGCATCATGCAATGCTCCTACACGCACATTTACCAGCTCATCTTGTGCCTCGCTAGCTATATTTATAAAACGGTTGGCAACATAAATATAAGAAGAAAAAATTGCAATAGTCACAGCTACAGTAAGCCACAGCTGTGGATGCTCTATAAACTGCCGCACACCCTGCTTAACAGTCTTACTAAGAGAAAATTTCATATTAGGAGCTTAATACACCTCTGCGCGCTCTCCACGAGCCAAGTGTTAATACAATAATCATAGCAAAAATTGCAAACACAAATACCACTGCTATCAGTGCGTTATCTTGTACTATACCAAGAGGAGTAGGCTCATTTACATTAGAAACAAGCGGAGTAAAGTCTACGGCCTCCGCCGTCTTTACAAACGGCACCTTGGTACTTTTAGCTAAAATTTTACCTGCATTGTTTACAGAGGCAACATACAGAGAGTGCTCGCCGTCTTCTAGTTGAGCATCCAGCGTGTACTCCCATTTGCCGGCTCCATCAGCCTTTACAGTTACTACTATAGGTGTGGAGTATACGTAAATGGTAACGAAGCTATTTGGTAGTGCACTACCTCCAAACTTCATTGTCTTATCATCAATTACTGCTATTTCATTAACTTCAAAGATTGAATTGGTTACGGTACCAGCAGTGATTGGAGACTCTACCGCCACACGCTCGGTAGACGTAGAGTGTGCGTCAAAACCTAATAATATGCGTTCTCCATCTGTAAGCGAACTTCCAGCAGTAAATGCATTATTTGGATCGGTAAAGTATATATTAGCCTCATCGTAGTCAGATACACCATCCTCATCAGTATCTCTGTACAGGTCTAGCCCACCACGCTCATTGAGTGCTTCTATCTGCTTTTCGAAGTCATCTGTCTCCCTTTTAATCTCTCTAACTACTCGCCTAGAGTACGCAGACAAATCTACATCCACGCCAGTTTCTGCCTGTATAAGTGTTTCTACCTCATCCATAGATGAGCGCAACACGTTATCAAGAGCTCGCGGTGAGGCGCCTCCACGCACAGAGCTGTCTACTACTACGTCTACATAAGTGGCTATCTGCTCTTCTTTACGCTCCAATTGCCTTGCTATAATCTCAAGCTTTTTCTCTCTATCTTCGTGAACAAATGTTAGTACATCTTCTTTAGAAGTGTCAGACAAATCAAAGGCCCGCGCATCTTTATCCTCTTTGCGTACCTTCCTTGATACATCTGTGTAAACACGATTTAAATCTTTAGATACTGCATTACGGGCTTTGTCTTTTAGTTTTCTAGCTCGTTCATCTAGAGTGCGTACCGCCCTTGCCGTATCTCCAAGTCCTGAGTGCTCATCATCTTTAATATCCACATCCTCAACATATGATGCATCGGGTGTAGACGTACTTATGCGACGCTCCAGTGCCCCCACCCTACGCAAAGCTGAGCCAATATCTAGTGCACGATCTTCTTGTGACACCTCTCCTGATACCTTACGTATAAGCTGAACTCCATCAACAAAACGAGAATTAATATCAGATACTGTACGTAAGAACTCCGCACTTACCCCGCGCGTGTACTTGTTATACTTTGTAGTTATTTCCTGATCTTCTTTCTCTTTTACTTCTCCCGTGCCCTTTTCTGTATCTTCTGACTCTTCCTCATCTCTTGTATTAGTATGTACTTTATCTGTGTATTCTTTCTTTTCTTTTATCTCTTTTCTTTTATCTCTTTTCTCTCGCAGTTGCTCAATCTTGCTAGAGTCCTCATAATCATCATTGTAATGGTCACGCTCACTCACGGAGGATTCGTCAGCCATTACTCGTACAGGCGAGATATCGAAAGCAACCGCCACAACTACAAGCAGAGTAAAAAATAATGCTACACTTTGTAACCTCTTCATCTACACAATGCTAGCACAAAGTGTAAAGTTTTGTTTTTACTTATCCACGCTTAATCGTTCTTTTGCAGCGGAAGACCTATCTCACGTAGGAGAGCTTCTGTTTCTTCTTTAGTGTTTGCAGTAGTAACGATAGTTATACCAAATCCAAATACATTTTTAAGTTCCTCATCTGAGGTCTCGGGGAAGATGGTGTGCTCCTTTATACCAATAGTATAATTTCCCATTTGATCCATTGCCCCTAGCTTAAGCCCTCTGAAGTCGCGCGTACGTGGTAGTGCTACGTGTATAAGTTTATCTAAAAATTGGTTCATTCTATCGCCGCGCAATGTTACCTTGTAGCCAATTATATTACCCTCTCTGAGCTTAAACCCTGCTATAGACTTCTTGGCTATTGTTGCCGCTGGCTTTTGCCCCGTTATACGAGCTAATCTGTCTATTATAAGTTCTACTTTCTTTTTATCTTTTATAGAGCCGGTACCGGTAGATACAACCACCTTCTCTATACGTGGCGCTTGCATCATATTTTTATATCCAAACTTGTCTTTAACAACTCCAAACAAATTTTTGATTGCTTCTTTTGTAAACTTCATCTCGTTAGAAATTATTCTAATAACTACTGTATTATTTTAAAATCATTACCCTTTCCCGCCACATATTTCTAACGGGATTCATAATATAAATTACTTAATTACGCTGCCGCTCTTAACAGCCACTCGTACTCTCTTACCATCCTTACGTTCTATCTTAATGCGAGTTGGTTTCTTGGTCTTTGGGTCTTCAATAGCTACGTTTGAAATGTGTATAGGCATTGCCACCTCTACAATCTGCCCCTTTGTACCACTCTTGGTTGGCTTCTGATGCTTTTTGGCAAGATTAACTCCATCTATCACAACTTTGTCTAAGTTAGGAAAAGCGCGTACTATTACACCAGTCTTTCCTTTATCCTTACCTGCGATTACTATTATTTTGTCTCCTTTCTTAATCTTCAT
>CAZWKW010000015.1:0-1377 GCA_964634115.1 uncultured Candidatus Saccharibacteria bacterium
GTGTAGGTCTCAGGATTTTCTAGAATTTGCATTGTAGCTTCCGAAATGTTCGCAAGTGCATCTGTCACCTGCTTGTCGTCTTCGGCAAGCTCCCGCACCGCATCTATTAACGAGCCACCTTTCTCATTCATTATTGGCATTGCAGAGTGGTTTACCAACTCGTGTGCATCTCCTTGGTATCCGGCAATTTGCAGTGAGAGGTAGAGTGGCTCGGCCATCATGGCGCTTGCGCTCTTCTCCAAGTTCTTCTCCATGTTCTCCTCGTCAAATTTTATTCTCTCTAGAAATGTTTTACTCTCTTGGCCTGAGCTTGTCGAAGGCTTCTCTCTAAGTAGTGTACCAACTTGCTGTGCCAGGTTTACAAGCACCGTTGGGTAATCACGCACCACAGAGCTGCCTACAAGATCGCGCTGATGCTCAGATATTAACGTATCCAGCACTTTGCCAAACTCATTTTTGTTTTTAAGCCACATGCCTTCTAAGTTCTCAAAAGAGATTGGGTTGCGTTTGTGCGCCATTGTACTGGAACCAACTTGACCCTTAGCAAACTCCTCTGCAAGCTCGCCAATTTCAGATCGCATCAAGTGCCTGCAATCACGACCAAACTGCGCGAGCGTAGCACTCAGCAACCCAGCACTAAGCAAGTATTGGGCGAGAGGTTCGGGTGGTGCGAGTTGCGTACTTATTGGTGCTACCTTTATACCTAGCTTTTCTAATACACGCTCTTCAAAAGATTGCTCGCCATCTTTGGTAATACCAAGTGCGTACTGCGCATTGTAGGCACCCACGGCTCCGGAGATTTTACCCACGAGATTGCTTGCAAAGTAGTCCATAGAGCGAGCATTGTAGAGTACTCTGTTTAGTATAGTTGCCAACCAAAAGCCGGCAGTAATGGGTAAGGCGTGCTGACCATGTGTGCGACCCACTTGCACCGTGTTTGCTTGCTCTTCCACCAGCTTCTTCAACACTTCCACCAACTTTTTAATATCCTTCTGTAAAATTGCATGCGCACGTGTAAATTGTAGTGCCTGTGCCGAGTTTATAACGTCATTACTTGTTAGTGGTACATGTACCCAGCGTCGCAACTCCTCCGGCAGTTGCTCTTTAATTAAGTTTACCAGCGCGCGTATGTCGTGCTTTGTAACTTCTCTCTCTAATTTGTCCACATCGCTTGCGGTTATGTTGTCGCGTACTTTTTGCTTCACTTCTTCCGTCAACAGCTTGGCCTCGTTGGCAGGCACAATGCCGATGTCGCCGAGAGCTTCAAGCACTGCCAGTTCCACATCTATGTGAGCGTTGTAGAGGTTGTCGTAACCAAAAATATCTTGAAGGTTCTTTGGCTGGTACCTCGGATTCCCCGGAAGTTGTAAGTTTTTC
>CAZWKW010000015.1:1477-10451 GCA_964634115.1 uncultured Candidatus Saccharibacteria bacterium
AGCGCGGCTGTTTCGAAGTCTAAGTTCTTCGCCGCTTCTAGCATCTGCTTGCGTTTATCTTTTATCAGTCTGTTTAGCTCACGCTTGTTCTTTACTGTGCCTCTATCCATCTCTACCAACTTCCCCACTGCCTTTTGGTGTGAGGTGGCGAATTGGTCGCTGATATCTTTAATTGCCTTTTGTATACTCTTTGGTGTTATGTTGTGCTTCTTGTTGTGGGCAATTTGTATATTACGCCTGCGGGTTGTCTCGTCTATGGCGCGCTCCATAGAGCCTGTTACTGTGTCTGCATAAAGTATTACTCGCCCAAGTACATTGCGAGCCGCTCGTCCTATTGTTTGAATGAGCGCCGTGTCGCTACGGAGAAAGCCTTCTTTGTCGGCGTCTAGTATTGCCACCAGCTCCACCTCTGGTAGGTCTAGTCCCTCACGAAGTAGGTTAACACCCACAAGCACGTCAAACTCACCCCTGCGGAAGTTGGTCATGATCTCTATGCGCTCAAATGTTTTAATATCACTATGTATGTACTGCGCCTTTATACCCTCTTCTCGCAGAAATTCTGCTAAGTCTTCTGCCATCTTCTTAGTAAGTACTGTTACTAGGCTGCGCCCCCCACGTTTGGTTACAGTTGTAGCCTCTTTTATAAAGTCACGTACTTGCCCTGTGTATTTACCCTTCTCTATTATTGGGCGCAATACAATCTCTGGATCCACAAGCCCTGTTGGGCGGATTATTTGTTCAATCACATTCCCTTTTTGCAACTCATATTTACCTGGTGTTGCGCTTATGTAGATTGTCTCGTTCACCCTTTCTTCAAACTCTCCAAAGTTTAGTGGTCGGTTATCGAGAGCCGATGGAAGGCGAAATCCATACTCCACAAGAGTCTCCTTGCGCGCCCTATCTCCTGCGTACATGCCGCCAATTTGCGGTATTGTAACGTGTGATTCGTCTATAACTGTTAGAAAGTCTCGATTATTTGATTTAAAGTAGTCAATGAGTGTATACGGTGGCTCACCTACCTTGCGTCTGTCGAAGTATTTAGAGTAATTTTCCACACCATTGCAGAAGCCAACCTCTCGAATGAGAGCCAAGTCGTGTCGGGTGCGTCTACTTAGTCGCTCTGCATCCAGCTCGCGTCCTGCATGCTTAAGTTTGGCAACTTGTTTCTTTAAATCCTTTGTTATCTCCTTCATTGCCACTTCTCTCTCGCTTTCTGGAGTTACAAAGTGCTTAGCGGGGAAGATGTGTACACTATGCACCTCCTCCACTATTTGGCGAGTTATTGCATCTAGTATAAGTATTTTTGTAATTCCTGTAGGTGCAAATTCTGTGCGGTATATTACCTCCTCGTTACTTGGCATTACCTCTATAGTATTGCCCATAGCACGGAATGTGCTAGGAGTAAGGTCGGCATTGGTGCGTTCGAAGTAGGAGGATACCAACCTATGTATCATTTCTGTTCGATTTATTTTTTGTCCAACTTCTATATTTAAAATTACATTTGCGTATTCTTTAGGATTACCAAGGCCGTAAATGGTAGATACAGATGCTACCACTATTACATCATTGCGCGTAAGTAGAGATTGTGTGGAAGCATGGCGCAAGCGGTCTATCTCGGAGTTTATTTGTGCATCCTTTTCTATATACGTATCTGTTATAGGCATGTACGCCTCCGGCTGGTAGTAATCGTAGTAAGAGACGAAGTAGTGCACGGCATTGTCTGGAAAGAACTCGCGAAACTCGGCAGCCAGCTGAGCCGCAAGAGTTTTGTTATGAGCTATCACAAGTGTTGGCTTTTGCACCTTCTCTATTACATTTGCGATGGTGAAGGTTTTGCCAGTGCCAGTGGCGCCTAGTAGTGTCTGGTGTCGCTCATTTTTCTTTACTCCACTTACAAGTGCAGCAATGGCCGCTGGCTGATCACCAGCGGGCTTGTAGTTACTATGGAGTTTAAATTTTATACTCTTACTCATGTGAGCATAATAGCCTAAAAACCTGCGGCAGCCAAAGGCTGCCGCGATTTTTACAGAAGATTAAGCACCAAAGGTAGCGTAAAGTGCGAGTAGAAATGCAAAGGTGAAGAACACTGCACCCACGAAGCACTTAGACTTAAATGGACTTTGGTGTAGGCCTACGCTACATGTGTCGCACTTATTCATAACCACTTTGGCAAATTGGTACCAAGAGTACGCAGTGCCTCCAGCAAGTACTAGATTGAGTACGAAAAGGGTTGTTTGTAAATCCATAACAAATAGTTATCTAATATAACTATATTTTAGCATCATTTCTCTCTGTGTCCATTTGCTTATACAGAAGAAGGAAGAAGATAATCGCCGGAATCCCAAATATGAGAGCTGATGCATAGAAGGCTGTACTAAAGCTCCACAAATCTGCCACCCAGCCGAGGAATGGTGAAAGTGCAGAAAAGATGAGGCTATTAAATAGAGATTGCACAGAGAGCACAGTGGCGCGGATGTCCGAGCTCGTCTCCCTATTTATATAATCTTTAATAATTGGGTTGTAAACACCACGAAAGAGCCAAAAGAGCATGGTAATGCCCACAATTATGTAAAAAGGAATGAGATGAGAATTCGACACAGTAAATGCTAGCAGCGCGTATAAGGCTATTGGTACAAAGGCTAACGTAGTAAACAGTTTTTTAAAAGAGAACCATTCGTCAAGCTTATGAGCAAAGAATGAAGATAGCGCAACTAGCAGATTAGCAAATGCCCACACTATGCCAAAGTACACAAGTGGCATGCCTACACTCTTCCACAGTGGTTGTGAGAACCAGACCATCGTAAGTGTGCTGGCAGACAAAAATGCACCAAAGATATTTAGGTAACGCAATTTTTTATTTTCGTGTGCTACAAACTTTATAATTTTTAACATGCCTGGGCGCTTCTCAGTACTTTTATGTTGAGGAGGTTCTTTTATTGAGATGGCAATTGGGATTAGTAAGAGCATTATAATTGCCTGCCAAAAGAAGAGTTCTTTAAAATCCATCACTAGCAACATAGCTCCAGTAAGTAGCGCAGCCACGGCCTCAGTTCCAGTACGCAGAGAGAGAAATCTACCTTCGTATTTCGTATATAGCTTTTCAGCATTCTCTGTAAGTAGTGTGTCGTAGAGTAATGCAGAGTCGGCTCCAGATATAAAGCCCGTAGATAACGCTAAGAAAAACTCCGCGAGTAGGAAGCCAGAGAAGTCTCCAGATAACCAATAGACAAACCAGCCAATAAATCCAAGTATCGCCCCTATTATTAGAGACTTTTTTCTACCAAATATATCTGCAAAGTAACCTGATGGCACCTCAATAAGTATGAGAAAGATGGCAAAGAAAACTTGAAGTAAGAATACTTGCTGTAGTGAGAGGCCGTGATTTTGAAAGTAGAGAGTTATTATCGGTATCACAATCATAAAAGACCGTGTAGAGAGTAGTGCGTATAACTTCGTAATATTCAGCTTTGCAGATTTAGATAACATAGTTAGCGGTATATATCGTGGCTACCGACTGTTAGCAGAGCAACCTCTTTTCTAGATTCTAAATATTCAAAGACTATTCTATTTTTTCTATCTATAGAAAATGCATAAGAACCTTTAAACTTTCCACCTAATTTATGCACGTCTAGAGATTTATGATTTTTAGTATCCTTGAACTGTCCAATCTTCTCTTCTACTCTGTCTTGTAGGTCTGTATCAAGATTTTTAAAGATTCGTAGAAATTTTCTAGTATAACTCACTTCTATCATATAGCATTTGAGAGTTCTCGTAAGCTTCCTTTATAGAGCTTTCCTTGTGCAATATCTGTTCGTGCCTCTACAACATCCTTAAGAGCTTCTTCTTCACGCATTTGGTGAAGAGCTCTACGCACAACCTCGGCCTTGCTATCGGCCTTGTGTGTATCAATCATGTTGGTGATGAACTGCATAAGAGTATTGTCAACGGGTATTGAAAGTGTAGTCATGTTAGATAAGTTAATATGATAATCTAATATTATGCTATCATATTAATATAGATTGTACAATCAAGTTCTGTGTGTCTTAGTATATTCTTTCCAGCTTTGTGCAAATTCCACATTCTTTTTTAGTAGTTCTTCGAAGATTCCGGTGTCTATAACTTTTCCATCTGCAAAGATTACTATTCTATCGAAGTATTTAAGCAAATTCATTTTATGGATTGAGGCAAGCACAGTTTTACCTTTAAAGTGTTTAAAGATGTTTTTATAAATCCTCACTTCATTCTCTGGGTCTACAGAGCTTGTGCTTTCGTCTAGTAGTATTAATTCTTTGTCCTGAGCAAATAGTAGGGCACGCGCAAGAGCCAGACGCTGCTTTTGTCCACCAGAGAGATTTACTCCCTTCTCGTTTATTACAGAGTTTAATCCATAAGGCAATTGTTTAACTGTATCTGTAAACTCTGCTAATTTTATTACTTTCTCTATCTCCGCTTCAGGATAATTTACACCAAGGGTTATGTTCTCACGGATTGTTGAGGAGAAGATTTCTGGCTCTTGCGGTACTAGCATTGTTTTTAAGTCTATGTCAGCAAAGCTAGTGGTTAAAGCAGCTCTTTGGCCATTTGCTCCTAATAAGCTTGCTCTCGCTGTTGGGTACAAGCCGTGTAGAACCTTTAAAAATGTAGTTTTTCCACTACCAGACTCGCCGATAAATGCAATGCGCTCGCCTTTTGTAATATCTACATTTACATCATCAAGATGTAGCTCAGAGCCAGCATCCTCATAAGAGAAGTTGAGATTTTGTATTTGTAACTCTTTCCAGTTAGTTATTTTTTTCTTTCGTACTCCAGATTTAACAAAGTCATTTTCAATATCTTCTGCATTTTGTACGGCAGCCTTGCGCTCCATTGTGCTCTCATATAGACCAGCAAATGTGAAGAAGACTCTATTTATACGAGAAAGATACATATACAAGGCAGTTATTGTTCCAACTTCTACTAGCAAGTTGTTTCTATATACATTAAATACATAAAAACCTATCGGAACCACTAACAGCAAGTTGAATAAAATATCACCTACAAACCATTTCGTTTCAGCTAGGTTCACATTTTTCTTCCATAACTTCCACGGATTCCACATCAACTTATTGATGTTTTTTAGTACAGCACTCCTAACATTTAGAATTAATACACTAGTTATATTAGAGACAGAGTCAAATATACCAGCCGATATTTTGTTTCCAAATAGATTTAATTCTTTGTACTGTGGTACTAGGCGCTGATCAAATTTTAGAAGTATAAAGAAGAAGAAAATAGTCATAAAGAATACACCGAGACCTATAGGTGGGCTAAAGATATACAAAACTATTGATACTCCGATGAGTTGTACAAATATTTTAATAAAGTGAAAGAGTACAGTTGAAAATTGAAATAATCCCTTACTAGCTTTGTTTATTTTGTCTATAGTGTCTCCACTATCTCTGTTGCTATGCCAGTCTAATCCCAAATTGAAGATTCCTGCTAGTAAAAATTTCTTGTAATTTAATTCTACAAAAAAAGCATTACGTCTTTCTATAATTCTGGCAGTACCGTGAAATAACCAAAAAATAAGAGCTACAACAATAAATAATGAGAGTAGAAATAATAAGAATGAGATATTGTTATTACCTACACCATTTAACTGGATTTCGTTTATAAATTTTGCAAATATCAAAGGCTCTGTGAGTGCTGTTAAATTTGCCAATGTCTGAAGCACTATAAAAACAGTAACAGCACCCCTATTGCCTTTTGAGAATTTCCACATCTTTCTAAAAAGAAAGATCGTTGGCTCTTGTTTTATTTTCTCTAGTATTCTCATTGTTTTATTTACTATTTACTTAGTACTCCAAGCACTAAGTTACGGAATAGGATGGCAACAGTGATAGGGCCAATGCCACCAGGGGTGCGAGAGAAGAGGCTCGCCTTTTCCTCACATGAGTAGTCTATATCACCTGCTAAAGTTGCCTTGTTGCCGCTTGTGCCAGCATCTAGTAGCACCACTCCTTTCTTTACCCTGTCTGGAGTAATTAAGTTGTGTACACCAGTACCAGAAACTACTATATCCGCTTTTACTAGCTTTTCTGCTAGCAGATCTTGAGGAGTATCTTTGTCTGCTACGAATACCTCACAGCCAAGTTTTTTAAGTATTACTTCTGTAGGCATGCCCACCAACCTGCCCTTACCAAGCATCACAGCCGTTGCGCCCTTAGTTTTTATATCGTGCCTTTCTAGAATTTCGCGCACAGCACCTGCTACAGGTGGCTCGTAGTGTACTTCCCCGCTTACAAATGCTTTAAAAGTGTGGTCGCCGAGTACATCTACATCAAGCTCTTTTGGTAGATTATCAAGTAAAGTATCAGTATCTATCTGTGCAGGCATTGGTAGTTGCACCACTATGCCGCTTGTCTTGTTTTTTATAGAGTCAATTTGTTGTTGAATTTCTTCAGTAGTGGCATTGTCTGCAAATTTGTGCTCTACAAACTCCACACCTATGCGGCTAGCGGTACGTCTCTTGCGTGCTACGAAGCTCTTAATCGCACCATTGGGAGCACAAATAAATATATCAATCCTTGGAGGGTGAGGCATTATCTCTACACTCTTTTTAAGCTCATTTACAATATCGCGTGCTATTTGCTTACCATCTACTATTTTGTTGTTCATATTATTAATCGTTTAAGTTTAGATAAGTTTTCTATATCAAATAGTATGTATGACAGATAGTCTGATTTAAAATTGTGTGATGGGTTTACTGATATGCTGTTATCATGCTTCCAAAAGAATTCTCCAGACTGTTGCATAGATTCGTGTATATGCCCATGCAATGTAAGTAGTGGATTGTGTTTCTCTATAAAATCTTTTATCGCTAGGCTACCTACGTGTTTGTTGCTATTTTTTAAAAATGGGTTGTCTGAGGATACCATATCAAGCGGGGTTCCATATGGTGGGGCGTGCATAAGATATATCGTTTTGTCTGGCGGGCTTTTTGGTGCAAGCACATTAAGATCTTGCTCAATTGTGGTGTCAGTATATTTATTTGAAGTAAAATCGATTGGTTCGTGTGTGTTGCCGACAGATTTAAATCCTTGTGTTGTACATATTTTATCATGTGTATCACCAATAGCCGTATCCCACTTTTCCCAATCTTTGTGCAAAAATGGTGTAAGCGGGACATATGGATATCCTGCCACAAAATACTCTTTATTTACAGAGAGTTGAGAGATTTGATTATCAAGAAATATAATATTTGAATTAGTATTTATGATATCTTTGTAGGTACTTTTAAAGTCATCATTTCCATAAATTGCATATACAGTTGTCTTATCAGATAATCGTTGTAAGAAGTTTGCTAAGAAGTCTTCAATAAATTTTTTTTGTACTTGTATTGTGCGTTTTTCGTTTTCAGGAGTCCATGTGCCACCGTCTTTTGGTAATAGGTCTCCGCACAAAAATACTGCAGACGCACTATGTAGTTGAGTGGCTTGTAATAGTTTTTCGTAATGTGCCATATTACCATGCAAGTCTGCAGCTACTATGTAGTTGTTACTCTTTCTTTGCATAACTAATTTTTACGTCTTTCACTCCAATTATCTGCAAGAATAACGAGTGCTTCGTCAACTATTTTACACGCATCACTTACCCCTAAATATTTACCAATAGCTGCATAGCTACGTTGCAGTGGCAAATGCGCATATTCTTCAATCCCATCATCTCCTGTAAATATTGCTCGCTCTGTATACATTTTGTCGAATTCAAGTCCGAGAACCATTACATTGGTTTGGTCATCAGTATTACTATTAGGGAGTACGTACTCTATATCAAACGAAGTTCCTGATTGGGTTGTTGCTTTTTCTTTATTAGTAGTGAAGATGCCTGTTTGAGGAACTGTGTTTATAACTCCATTTTGCAGTACTTCTTGTGGACAAGTAAATCTAGCTAGTGATATATCACCACTAGAATCAATCATTGGCAGAAGGTATCTACTGATTCCATCATCTTTAGTATGAGGATGCATGCGAAATTCATAGGCTAATGGGTTGTTGATTTGTGGCTGGAGTTTCCTGAATGTATCATTTATGTAGTGCATGCTCATTTTGCGTCCATCTACGGCTGTATGTGGTAGAGATATATAATCAATACCACGATCAAGTATATTTGTTCTAGAGCCATTCGTTAGTGTACGCAGTAAATTATTTGGTAATAGTTGTAGATCCCCAATGACTGCGAAGTCTATATCTGATGTTTCTGTAATCTCATCTGCTGTGCCACTTCCGTGTAGTAATACTGAGAATCCTTTTTTTCGAAATTCATTCAGGAATGAGGTATCCTCTTCTTGTAGTCCAGATCGGTACAACAGTTTTGTAATCCCAGTGTCACATAGTTCGGTACTTTTATTGCTCCGAATAGCACTTTCTGCTTTCATAAAACGCATGTCGTAGATTAGCTATTTGCTAAATTTTTCTTTATATGCCTCTATAGACTCCTCAATAAGTTTGTGCGCATCTTGCGGGCCTAAGAACTCCCCTACCTCCACAGTGCCAGGGCCTGTTTGTGGGATTTTATAAGTCTCAAAGAATGTTTTAATATCCTTCTTTTCGTAAGGTGCTAGATCACCCATGTCTTTTACATGCTCATAACGCGGATCTTTGGAGTTTACTGTTATGACCTTGTAATCTTTTTCCCCGTTGTCTATCATCTCTAGGACTCCTATAACACGCCCATATACAAGCGCTCCCGGTACTATCGGGTATGTGCTAAATACAACGGCATCTAGCGGATCATTGTCGTCCACATTCCATGTGCCTGGTACGTCACAGTAGTTAACAGGGTAATGCATTGGTCCGTAGAGGACTCTGTCTAGCTCTATTAGCCCATAATCTTTGTTGTACTCGTACTTGTTAGAGTCGCCCTTGGCAATCTCTACTATAAGCTTGAGCTCCTCTGGAGCCGTATCTTGTTTGATTATATGAAAGTGTGACAT
>CAZWKW010000016.1:0-1960 GCA_964634115.1 uncultured Candidatus Saccharibacteria bacterium
TCTTCTGTAACCTCCTCTTGTTTTTCTTCTGTTTGAACTTCTTCAGGTTTTTCTTTTTGTGTTTTCTCTTCTTCTTGCACCTCACTTTGCTCGGCACCTTCGCTGCTTGCAGCAGCTTCGGCTTCTTCTGCTGCGCGCTTTTCTTCTTCCTCTTTTCTTTTCTCTTCTTCAGCCTCGGCACGCTTACGCTCCTCCTCAAGCTCGGTTAAGCCTTTTGTTGCGATACCCATAATCTTAGTGCGACGCAATACCCTCTTAACCTCACGTGCAACCTTATCACGAAGAAAGTAGAGCTTAGCTCGGCGCACCTTTGCTCGCTTTACAATCTCAATCTTATCAATTATTGGTGAGTACAGCGGAAAGATCTTCTCCACACCAACCCCGCTCGCAACCTTACGTACTGTAAATGTACCTCCTGCCTCACTACCATGCTTCACCGCAAGTACTAGACCCTCAAAGGCCTGCAGGCGAGTTTTGTCCTTCTCCTGTATCTTTATCCATACACGCACAGTATCGCCCGAGCGAATACCAAGCTTCGCACGCTCTTCCATATCTACAGAGCTAATTACTACTTTATTTTCAGTCATTGAGCGACAATTTAGCATATTTCAGTACATTTTCAAAGTCTTTTGGTATCTCCGCTTTATATTTCACTTGCTCGCCAGCTAAATTTGTAAACTCTACACTCCGTGCATGCAACATTGTGCGTGGCACTTGTGTGCCAATATTTACCACTTTCTTTGCTCCATACAGTTTATCGCCAAGTACACTGTGGTGTATTGCCTTAAAGTGTACGCGTATCTGGTGCGTCCTACCAGTCTTGGGCCGAGCGGAAATATAGGTGAACCCATAGTTGCCAAGTCCTGCTCTGCTTATAATAGTATATTCTGTAACCGCATCGCGCAGTGTACCCCTCGCGCCAGGCTGTGCGCTCCACTTACGAAAGTCACTCGGACTTTTGCCAATTGGCTTATCTATAACTCCACCTTCTACATCATCTTTAAATGTCCCGTTCACTATCACCCTGTACTCTTTTTGCACCTCCCTATTTTTAAATTGCTCTTTTAAGTGTTCGTACACCTCTTGTGTCTTTGCAACCACCATTACTCCACTCGTCTCTCTGTCTAACCTGTGCACAATGCCGGAGCGTAAAATAGTCTCACCATTTGGCGCTTGCCAGTGCTCACCAACATTTTTAATCTCTGGATAATTTTCTACCAACCAATCTACTAGTGTATCCTCTTGTGTCCTGCCGTCACCATGCACCACAAGTCCTGCCGGTTTGTTTATAACCAACATATCTTTGTCTTCAAACAAAACAGGAATATTATTTGCCTCTTCTACGTTCTCTTTGTTCATACTCCTCCAGAATAACGTCAAAGTCTCTCTCGGTAAAGGCTGGCCAATAGGTATCTACAAAAAATAGCTCAGAGTACGCAACATGCCAGAGTAAGAAGTTAGAGAGACGCCTCTCGCCACCGGGGCGAATTACTATATCTGGGTCTGGCATATCCGCTGTCCACATATGCTTTTTTAACACATCTTCTGTAATTTCTTCACCTATCGCTGCCGCACTTTGTGCGGCAGCTACTATTTCTGCCCTACCTCCATACGAGAGGCAGATCCATACCTGTAACCCTTTCTCATTCTTCGTATCTACTTCTGCATCTTTAATCATTTTTTGTAAGTCTTTATCAAGGCGCTCCCGCTGCCCTACTACATGCACCCGCATGCCATCCTTTTTTAGTTCGTCCACCTTGATAGTTAACATCTCACGAAAGAGATCCATAAGGTACGCAACCTCCTCTGTGCTTCTGCCCAAATTCTCTGTAGAGAATGCGTATACCACCAGATGCTCTACACCCCTGCTCTGCACGTGCCGTGCAATATTTACAAAGTTATCAAAGCCTCTACGATGCCCCTCTAGAGTCGGCAAGCTGTGCTCCCGCGCCCATCGCCT
>CAZWKW010000016.1:2060-10146 GCA_964634115.1 uncultured Candidatus Saccharibacteria bacterium
TGGGCGCTGCAGGACTCGAAAGACGGAGCCGGGGTACCCTGAGCTTGTCGAAGGGTCGGCGAGTCAGGGCAGGAGCCTCTTAACGAATAAGGAGCTTGCGACGAAAGGAGTTTAGTGAGCTGCGCCGAGTCTAAGTTATCTGCCCACAACCACCTTTATATATCTCAAGCTATCCACAGCCTGTAAATATTTTATTTGACACTCTATACCCCATAGGGGTATACTGGTTGCTTATGAAAGAATTAAGAAACAAGAAACTACTCCGAAGACTCAAAATCATCGAGGGTCAAGTGCGTGGTTTACAACGCATGGTTGAGGATGATAAATACTGTATTGATATTATTACGCAAACTTCTGCCGTTAAGAGTGCTCTCTCCGGAGTAGAGGATGTCATTCTTAAAGACCATCTATCCGGATGCCTAGTAGACCAAGTAAAGAGCGGACAAGAGAAGAAGGCAACAGCCGAAATTCTTGAGATATATAAAGTAGCAAAGAAAAAATGAGTATACATAACCACAGCACTGCGGTTGATGCCTCGTGCCACATAGGTAGCGAAGAGAAGGAGCATGCACACCACACAGGATGTGTAAGTAAAGAGTCAGCTGGAGACTTCCTCAGGCGATTTTGGATTGTAACATTTTTGCTTATTCCACTTGTGTTGGGTACAAAAGTTATCTCAGAATTTGTTGGTACGGAGTTCTTACAAAATCAGTATATTAAATTTGCTTTTGCCACAGCAATTTTTTATTACTCTCTTATATTCTTCCGTCATGCAAAGATGGAGCTTAAGGCCCGCACGATGGGCATGATGACGCTTGTATCTATGGCGCTTGGTGCTGGGTACATCTTCTCTGCCTTCTCCACCTTCTTGCCCGCACTCGAGGCAGAGTTTTATTTAGAAATTTCATCCCTTATTTGGGTGCTCCTTTTTGGGCATTATCTTGAGGCTCGCTCTGCCGGCTCGGCAGGAGATGCGCTTGGTGAGGTAGCAAAGCTTTTACCTAAAATGGCCCATGTATTAAAGGGTGGTAAGCAGATTGACGTAGATATAAATAACCTTAAGGTAGGAGACACCGTTATTGTAAAGCCAGGAGAAAAAGTGCCAGCCGACGGCATTGTAGTAAAAGGTACAGGCTCGGTAGATGAGGCACTGATTAGTGGAGAGTCAAAACCAGTACAAAAAAATGAGGGTGATGATGTAGTGGCAGGATCCATAGTGCTAGACACAGCTTTGGAAATAAGGTTAACAAGAGTTGGTGAGCACTCCACAGTTGGGCAAATACATGCATTGGTAGCAAGTGCACAAAAAACCAAGCCCAACTCTCAGCGCATTGCCGACGTAGCCTCTAAGTACCTTACAGTAATTGCACTCTCCATTGCCCTACTCTCTTTCGCTGTGTGGATGCTTATTGTAGGAGAGTCCTTTGTTTTTGCTATCACCATCGCAATTACTGTCTTAGTTATCACTTGCCCACACGCCTTGGGCTTGGCAATTCCGACTGTAACATCTATCGGTACTACTCTTGCTATTAAGAATGGATTTTTTATAAAAGACTTGGGTAAGATAGAGACAATACGCAAAACTGATTATGTTATTTTTGATAAAACAGGAACACTCACAGAGGGTAAATTTGGAGTAACCGATATTATCTCTTTTGGTAGTACAGATAACGAAAGAATATTGAGTATCGCTGCATCTCTTGAGCAGAGCTCTTCGCACATTATCGGTACCTCTATTTTAAACAAGGCAAAAGAAGGTGGTGCCAACCTTAGTGGGATAAGTAATTTTAAAAATATTGCAGGTAAGGGCATCTCTGCAAGTATAGATGGTGTTAAGTATTTTGTAGGTAATAAGGCAATGCTAGAAGAATTTAATATCAAAATTAATGAATCTGACCCCTCAGTTTTAGGAACAAAGGTATTTGTGGCGGATGAGTCTGCAGTTCTTGGCGTTATTGTACTAGCAGACAAAGTAAAAGAAGAGGCCAAGATAGCAGTAGAGAAGCTCCATGCTCTTGGTATTAAGACGGCGATGCTCACTGGTGATAACGAGAGTGTAGCAAAGAGTGTCGCTATAGAACTAGGAATCGATAAATACTTCGCCGAAGTGTTACCCAAAGATAAATATACACATATTAAAGAGCTGCAAGATGCTGGCAATATTGTACTGATGGTTGGTGATGGGGTAAACGACGCACCAGCACTCACCCAAGCTGATGCTGGTATAGCTATTGGAGCAGGTACAGATGTGGCTGTAGAGTCTGGCGACGTTGTACTAATGCGCAGTAACCCCGCAGACATAGCAAAATTAGTAATACTTTCGCGAGAGATATACCGCAAAATGAAGCAGAACCTTTGGTGGGCTTTTGGTTACAATATCATTGCCATCCCTGCTGCGGCAGGAGTCTTCTACAGCTGGGGATTCATTCTGCGTCCCGAGATTGGGGCAGCCGCTATGACAGTCTCTGACATACTAGTAGTAGCAAACGCAATGTTATTAAAAAAGATAAAACTATAAATAAATTAAAATATGTTAAATAATATACAAAAGTCCCTATCAATAGTTATCAAAGATTTTATTTATAAAATCTTATTGGTAAGTTTTACATTAAACTTCTTAGCACTGGACTACATAATCTTGAGTCAATCTACCACTTTTAGAATCCTATCAAATCAAAATACGGACTTCTACAACTGGGCAACTCTACTTTTGTCTATAACAACGGCAACTTTATTTGCAATCTCAGCTGTTATGCTTGTTTACATTATCAAAAGGCGCAGAAGTGAGGCTAAAGAGTCCGCGCCAAGCAGCTTCTTTGGTACACTCTTTGGTGCTATCGCCAGCGGGTGCCCAGTGTGTGGGGCTTGGCTCTTACCACTCTTTGGTATTGCGGGTTCACTTGCCGTATTCCCCTTCCAAGGACTTGAGATTAAAGTGCTCGCAATTGGCTTACTAGTGTTCTCTATCTACCAATCATCCAATGTAATCTTGGGTATCTGTAAAGAAGGTGACTCCAAAAAGAGACTTCGAATTACTGCGGGCGTATTAGTAGCATTTGTAGCACTTCTATTTTTACTTCCTAACCTTCCACAGAAATACAAAATTAAATTCCAGCGCACGGGAATCAGTGCACCCACTACAGAGCAATTAAATCTAGAGGCAGATTTGCAAGGCCTATACGACGAGGTAAACCCAAAGGATGGCTTTGCAATAAATGCAAAGTACGGCAACATTGGTTACAAGCTTGTAGAGGACGGAGCCATAGACTTTACTAAATTTAAGGCTCTGTACGACAATGCTGGCACTCCCCTTACCAAACAACAGCTAAAGATCTTCAGCAAAGAGGGATTAGATGAGCCTGTCGTGATTAACCGTGAGAACTCCTACTTCTTACTTAACCTTTTCTGGGCTTTTGGATTGGCAAATGAAAATCAAATCATGACAGAAGGAGAGATTACAAAATACGGAGATGGTAATATTGGCTCTTTTGCATCAACAGGCGGGTGGACAATTGCTAGAGAGCCACTACAAGACTTCATGGCAAAGTCTAAACTTGCAGTACTTACGAATGAGCAGCAAGTACTCCTGCAAAAAGTGGCAGAGAGCGTGTACAGACCATGCTGTGGTAACTCTACCGCGTTTCCGGATTGCAACCATGGTATGGCACTCTTAGGCGTGCTTGAGCTTATGGCAGCAAATGGTGCAACAGAAGCGCAGATGTTTGAGGCGGCAAAGTACTTTAGCGCTTTCTGGTTCCCTAGCCAAATGATGGATGTTGCAACTTACTTTAAGGTAACGGAGGGTAAGAGCTTTGATGATGTTGATGCAAGATCTGCCGTAAGTGAGCAATACTTCTCTGGTCGTGGCTGGAGCGGGCTTAAGGGATGGCTAGAACAGAATGTTGGTGGAGCCGGGCAACAAGCACCCCAGGGAGGTGGTGGGTGTGGTGTGGAAAGTGGAGCCCCAGCACAAGCGGCACCGCAACAGAGGCAGCGACAAGTAGCGCCGCAAGGTGGTGGAGGGTGTGGCGTATAGTAATAATAAATAAAATATGAATTATAAATATAAAAAACAGTTAGATACTTCTTTTGAAAATGCGCTAGTAAGAACAAAAGAAGAATTACAAAAAGAAGGGTTCGGCGTACTTACAGAAATTGATGTAAAAACAACCATGAAAGAGAAGCTAGATATTGATTATGAGAATTACATTATCTTGGGCGCTTGTAATCCTAAGCTTGCACACAGAGCCCTGGAGGCAGAAAAAGAGATTGGTCTCTTTTTACCATGTAACGTAATACTATATGAGGAAAGTGGCAATGTCTTTGTCTCTGCGATCTTACCTGTTGCAATGATGAGTGTAATTGGCAATCCGGTCTTGGATGAAGTAGCGGGAGAAGCAGAAGAAAAATTAAAAAATGTAATTGACTCGCTATAAGTATATGAAAAAGAATCTATCAATTGTATTGATTTTAGTTGGTCTACTCGGGGTTGCTCTCCTTCTACCCAAGACCGACAGCAATATAGCCAGTACGACTAAAGACAAACTAGTTACTGAGTTTAAAGGGGCTTACTTAGAAGAGATTAAGCCAAATGGTAATGTGGTAGAGATTGATATGGTTGCAGCAGAGAGTGAGGTAGAGATCTTTGATGGAGTAAAGACTCGTGTATGGAGCTACAATGGTACTGTGCCTGGACCAGAGCTACGTATAAAGCTCGGTGATACACTAAAAGTAAACTTTACAAATAACCTTCCACAAGAAACCACCATACACTTCCACGGGGTGCGTGTACCAAATGCCATGGATGGCGTACCGGGAGTAACGCAAGAGGCAATAAAGCCTGGCGAGAAGTTTGTTTACAAATTTACCCCTAAAGATGCAGGGACATTCTGGTTTCATCCGCATGTGCGTACAAGCGAGCAAGTGGAGCGAGGTTTATTTGGTGTTCTTATTGTAGAGGACAAGGTGGACGAAGAATATTCTCAAGATGTAGTGTGGGTTATTGATGACTGGAGGATGACAGATGACAAGCAAGTGTACAATGAGTTCAACACTCCTATGGATCTGATGCATGACGGCAGATGGGGTAATGTTATAACTGTAAACGGTAAGTTAAATGAGACTCTAAACACACGACCAGGAGAGAGAATCCGCTTACGCATGATCAACACGTCTAATGCACGTATTTATATACCTAATTTAAAAAACTTAAACGCTAAGATTATAGCAGTTGACGGAATGTATGTGAGGGATGTACTCGATCTAGGTAAGCTAGAGCTGGCACCAGGTAATAGGATAGACGTAGACATCACTATCCCACAAGAAGCAGGTGGAGAGCTATTTAAGCTCGTTGATAACTTTGGTCCAGAGGAAATCACATTGGCAAAAATAAAAGTCGCAGGTACTGTAGTGAGTACTCCTGAGTTTGACTTACCCACCAACAAGAGAGTGCCTCTGTGGAGAGGTGCTGAGAACATCGCGATAGATAAAGAATACCGCCTAAATGCCCGAGTGAAAGATGGTGGTGGCATAGAGTGGACAATGAATGATAAAGCCTATCCTAACTTTGACCCATATACATTTAAGTATGGCAAATTTAATACCATGCGCTTTACCAACGAGTCTGCACGCCTGCACCCGATGCACCTACATGGCCAATTTTTTAAAGTTGTTGCGCGAGATGGTAAGCCAACAGATGAGCAATATTTCAGAGATACTGTCTTAATCTATCCAAATCAAAGTGTGGATGTGGCGCTTGTGCCACTAGACAAAGGAGTATGGGTCAACCACTGCCACATATTGGAGCATGCAGAGGCAGGGATGGTAACTGCGGTGACTGTAGAATAATTAATAGATTATTAAATAATAAGAAGCATATGAATAAAATAACTTTAACAATCATAGTAGTACTAGCAGTCGCTGGCACATTCTACTTTACAAGTGGCAAAAGTAACACAAGTGAGCCTGTTGCACCAAGTGGCTTTGGTACAGGTCAAAAGGTTACTATTTACAAAGACCCTAACTGTGGTTGCTGTGTAGGCTACGCCGACGAGCTCAAAAGACAGGGCTTTGACGTGGAGACTATCTCAACAAAAGATATGGCCTCTATAAAAGGTAAGTACAATATTCCTACAGATAAACAGAGTTGCCACACAATTACAATGGGCAATTACTTTATAGAAGGGCACGTACCTATGGGTGCTGTTGAAAAGCTTTTAAAAGAGCAACCAGATATAGCTGGTATAGGCTTGCCAAGAATGCCTTCGGGTACCCCCGGCATGCCTGGACCCAAGCGAGCACCGTATGAAGTATATAAACAAAAAGATGGAGAGATTAGCGAATATGTAACAATTTAATCATGATTACACTTACAAAAAAGAGTGCACTTTTGTTAGGTACTGTTACTGTAATTTTAATTTCAGCAGTTGTATTATTTACCATTCCATTTATGTGGGGCATGAATATGAGCCATAGTGAGGAGATGTATGGAGCCGAATATAACAGGCAAGTTGTGAGTGAAAAAAACAGTGGAATAGAAAAGTTGCTAGCAGACGGCAGGTACAAGTGCTGTATGAAGGAGCCTTGCTTTAGATGCTTCTCTAAACCAGGGAACCAAGATAAAGAGCTTGTGTGTGATTGTATGGTGGATGTATACAATGGCAAGCACCCATGCGGTGAGTGTATCGGTGAGATCCTAGAGGGCGCAGGCAACCCGCTTATGGCAGAATACTTCGCAACGTCAATCGCAGAGGAGCTGGGTGAGCAGCACCTAAACACTCTGAGACAAATCATCTCAGAAAAGTATAATCTACCTATAGAAAAACAATTGTAACTGAGCTATAATCACCCAGATGACAATTACAAATAAAGTACTTCTATTTGCAATCGGAGCGTTGATGTTTATAGCTCCAACTGTTGCTCTCGCAAATGCAGATATTTACGTCTTTGTAAGAGAGTCCTGCGGATTTTGTAAGAAAGAAAAGGCGTTCCTTGCTGAAAATGAGACAATAAAAGAAGGCGCCACAGTACACTTGCTAGACTTAGCAGAAGAAAAAAGTAAAGCAGACTGGACAAAGATTGTTAAAAAGCATGAGACTGGCTATGTAACACCAATTACTCTTGTTGGCGGTGAGGTATTGGTGGGATTTAGTGAGGAGGTTACAGGTAAGAAAATTCTGGAAAATATTAGGAAGGAAAATAGAGAGCTGGAGTTTTACTTTACAGATGAGGCACGTGCTTCGGCTGTGGGTGCTGGCACATGTGATGATGGAGAGTCAGAGACCTGCACTGTAGAAATTGGTGGTGCAACATCAAATGTAACATTACCATTTTTTGGAGAGATTTCTCCTAAGGAGACTTCTCTTTTCTTAATTGCTTCTGTGCTCGGATTTATAGACGGCTTTAACCCGTGCGCAATGTGGGTGTTGCTCACATTCTTACTTATACTGACCCAAATTGGAGATAAACGAAAGATGATACAAGTTGTAGGACTCTTTGTAATTGCAGAGGGTGTGATGTACTTCTTAATTTTAAATGTTTGGTACAAGACTTGGGACTTTGTAGCTCTAGATGCATACGTTACTCCTGCAGTTGGCTTACTTGCTGTAGGCTCAGGATTGTACTTTTTATATAGATATAACAAACAACGCAAGGCAGCTTTGGTTTGCGATGTAACAAGCTTAGAATATCAAAGTAAAATCACTGAGAAAATAAAAAAGGTTGTCTCAAAGCCAATGACGTTAATCACTGCAGCTGCGGTAATAGGATTGGCGTTCTCTGTAAATATTATAGAATTTGCATGCTCTGTTGGCATCGCACAAGCCTTTACTAAAGTTCTTGAGATAAACAACCTCACATTTATTGGTCAGCAATTCTACACACTTATTTACACACTCTTTTATATGGCGGATGACTTTATTGTATTTGGATTGGCAATTTGGGGTTACCAGAAGTTTTATCAATTTGGCACAAAGTACTCACATCTCTCCACACTTATTGGTGGTATATTAATGCTCTTGCTTGGGCTCTTTATGCTATTTGCACCAAATGCTTTGATTTTCTAGCTAAAACTATATTTACCTTTGTG
>CAZWKW010000017.1:0-5724 GCA_964634115.1 uncultured Candidatus Saccharibacteria bacterium
TTTTGCTCTGCTCCTGCTCTGCTTGTTTCTTTATGCTTCTTCATCTCTGTGTCGAATCCATCTCTATCCACCCTTAGACTCTTTTCTGCTGCGAGTTCTTCTGTGAGCTCTATGGGGAATCCATATGTAGTGAAGAGTATAAATGCGTCAGCTCCAGAAATCTCTTTGCCCTCAGCTCGCTTGTTAAACTCTTTAAGTCCACGAGTTAGAGTTGCTCTAAACTTCTCTTCCTCTTTTTTTATTACGTCATTCTCAGAAAGTTTGCCCGCAGGCACACCGAGCTTATCGGAGTAGATTATGCTCCTGCGAATTAAGCGGCGCACGAAGTATCCTTGCTCGGTGTTACTTGGCAAAATATCCTCTACTATCATTGCCTCAGCTGCACGGATGTGATCTGCAATAATGCGAAAAGATGGTTGGTGTTGCAGGTTTGAGTACTCTTTATCACAAAGCTGCTCAAGTTGTTTTATTCTATCTGCAAATATATCTATGGTAAACACATCTGCATCACCATTTGCAGCTGCGGTTATGCGCTCTAGACCACCACCAAAGTCTACATTTTGTTGTTTAAGTTTTTCAAAACCATCCTCCGTTTTCAAATATTGCATAAAGACATTGTTGCCAATCTCTAAGAAACGACCACAATCGCAATTGGGGTGGCAATATTCGCCAAAGCTCTTGTCGTGCTCCGTCTCAAAGTCATAAAAAACTTCAGAATCAGGGCCGCCAGGCTCCCCTATTGGCATATTTTTGGGAACTCCAGCCCTACTCCACCAATTTTTTGTTGCATCGTAGCTAAATATTCGTGCATCTTCGTTCATTCCACTTTTATAACCATCTTTCTCACTGCAAATAGCTTGGAAGCCGCTCGAGACTCCAGCTCCCTCCAGCAGTTCTTGCCATATAGTGATGGACTCCTCGTCGCGTGGAATCCCTATATCAGCAGCTCCGTCAAAAACAGTTATGTAGAGTTTACTCGGGTCTAGTCCAATCTCTTTTGTAAGAAATTCGAAAAACCAAGCAAGCTGATCTTTCTTAAAGTAATCACCCAGCGACCAGTTACCAAGCATCTCAAAAAAAGTAGTATGGCGGTTGTCCCCAACCTCTTCAATATCCTCAGCACGGAAGCACTTTTGACTATCTGCAATGCGCGTACCTTTAGGGTGTTTCTCTCCCAGAAGATACGGTAATAGTGGCTGCATGCCACTACCGGTAAAAAGTGTTGTAGGGTCATTCTCTGGCACAAGACCACTACTAGGGATTATGGCATGTCCACGCTCCTCCATAAATTTTAAATATTTTTCCCGTACTTTATTTGTGTTCATTGTGTTTTAATTCAGGAATGGTAACAGTATGTACTCGTAAAACTCAAGCTCAAGTATAAATCCGATAAACATGAAGAGAACTCCGGTTATGGCTACATACTTCTCGCGGCGCATCTCCATAAGCACAACTCCATCTATGTGGTGCTCTTTGGCAATTTTGCCATGCACCATAATAACAGATGCAGCAATCAAAACTTTGCCAGTAAATCCAAGACTCAAACCCCAAAATAATGTACCCATAATTTCATTGTACCAACAAAATTAGTACGCTACAATGCTTTGCAATGAATTATAAACAGCATACTCTAAAAAACGGCCTACGTGTAGCGCTTGTACCACAATCACAAGCCATGAGTGCGACAGTTATGGTAATGGTTGGTACTGGCTCACGGCACGAGAGTGCTCGTACCAATGGCATCTCGCACTTCTTAGAGCATATGCTATTTAAAGGTACAAAAAAGAGGCGAACACCTGCAATAATAGCAAATGAGTTTGATGGTCTTGGGTCTGAGCATAATGCATTTACCTCTAAAGACCATACGGCATACTTTGCCAAGGTGAGTAGTGAGCATGTAAGTAGAGCATTAGACATAGTTGCTGACATATTTTTAAACTCAACACTCCTAGCTCGAGAGATGAATAAAGAACGAGGAGCGATAATAGAAGAGATAAATATGTACGAGGACATGCCAATGCGTGCCATACACGAGGAGTTTGAGGCATTACTTTTTGGTAAGAGTACACCACTTGGTCGTAGCATTGCAGGACCAAAGAAGAATATCCGCACTATGGAGCGCAAAGACTTGCAAGAGTATATGAAGGAGCATTATATACCAGAGAACGTGGTGGTGTGTGTTGCTGGAAACTTTAGTGAGATAAAGGTGCTCGCTGAGATACGCAAGTATTTTTCGGAATTAAGGGGTCCGACCCCTCAAATAGGGGTTGGACCCCAAGAGCACCAAGAGTGTGAGCAGGTTAAGCCAAGGGTGGCGATAAAGTATAAGGCAACAGACCAAACACATCTGATGCTAGGTGTGCCAGCGTACAAGTATAATCATAAAGATGAGTATACCCTACTCTTGCTTAGTACAATTCTTGGCGGTGGAATGAGTAGTAGGCTCTTTATGGAGGTGCGAGAGAAGCGAGGTCTAGCCTATTATGTAGCCAGTACTGTAGAGCGATACACAGACACTGGCTACCTGGCAACCCGCGCAGGAGTAACACATAAGAACTTGAAGAAGGCTGTGAAGATAATATTATCTGAGCTGAAAAAAATAAAAGGTAAGAATGTCTCGCCCAAGGAACTGCAAAAGGCTAAGAACCAGCTTAAGGGTACACTCGCACTCTCTCTGGACACCTCTGACTCTGTAGCTAACTACTTTGCAGCTAGCACAATTTTACGTGGTAAGGTCACCAAGCCAGAGCTAGTAGCAAAGAAGATTGACGCAGTTAAAGCAGAAGACATAAAACGTGTAGCACAAGATATATTTAAAACAGAAACACTAAACCTAGCTGTCATCGGACCACACAAAAATGAGAGAGATTTACTTAAGCTGCTGAAGGTTTAAAATAAAGTATCCGTTTTAATTTCCTCTTCTTTGGCGATCTGCCTGCCTGTAGGCAGATTTGTGGTGTCTTTAATAACCTCGGGCTGTTTTTTGTCTAGTAGTGCTTGCTTATTGGCTAGTAACTTCTTGCCAGCGTACTCTCTGTAGATGCAGTAATCACAGCCTTCTCCTGCACTAGGTACGCGCTCGTCGTCTAAGCATTTCTTAATATCTAGTAGAGTAGTATCTACCCAGCTGGCGTCGCCCTTGTATGGTATAAGAGTAACCTCAAACTCCAGTTTACCGTCAAACGCTTCTTCATCTTTACTGGCATTAGCGTACACAAAGTAACCGGTATTGGAGACCTTAAAGCCGTTTTGCCGTAAGAGCCATTGGTATATCTCCATCTGGCGTTTGTAACCTATATGCCAATCTTGATCCAGTGCTTCTATCTTGCCATCTTTACTCGTAGCCTTGTAATCTACTACTATTAGCTCTCCCTCTGGATTTACCCACACATCGTCTACCGCGCCGCACACCGTCATACCCGTAGGCTTGTGCTTGTGTGCGACTCCTTTGAAGTTCTCTCGCCATGTATCTAGCTCAGGGTGTTCAAATGGTATAGCGTCTATGCCATATTGCTTCATTATTGGGTGTTGTTCTTTTTTTGCTCTGTGTATATCAAATTCTTTTTTAAAGAGAGCGTCCACCGCGGAGTTTATGTTAAAAGGGAATCCAGGAGGCCTAGCAGTACCAAGTACGTTGTCTATGTAAAAACATTTAGGACATTCCAAAAAGCGGTCAATCTTGGATCGAGAGAGCCTCCAGCGTGCCCCACCATAATTCCAATTTGGATTTCTGTCTGGTTTGTAGTAACTACTCATAACTATTCGTCTATCTCTTTCACCTTTGTGGGGTCGCCATCTACAACAGTTGGCTCGTTTTTAAATTTTATATTTTTAAGTTTTTTTTCTATAAACCAAACAGCAGTAAATATAAAGAGTGTAAGTAGAGTGGCAAATACCGCAGGTGCATAAAGACCGAATGCAGAGGCGGCTCCAACTCCAGCTGCTATCCAAAGACCAGCAGCTGTTGTAAGACCACGTAATGCATTCTGACGAAAGAGTATAATACCAGCCCCAATAAATCCTATACCACTGATAATTGCAGCAAGTGTACGCATTGGATCAAAGTTTACTCTCCCTAAAAAGGTATTGTTTACCAAGATAGCTGTTGTAATAAAAAGAGCAGACGATAATGATACAAGTGCAAAGGTGCGCATACCTGCGTGCTTGCCTGCTATACTGCGCTCTGCACCCAGTACCATACCCAGTGAGGCTGCTAGTGTGAGATTTATAAATACATCTAATGTTGTTAAATCAAACATGTTAGGATTATACTAATTTTTTGGAGCTTCGCATAGTCCGCTTATTTCATTCATTATTTTGTCTACATTTCCATGGATGCCAACATAGCGCAATATGGCTTTGTTATCTAATATTTGTCGGCACAATACTATGTCGGCCTCTAGGAGTCTTCTTTTCTCTTCTTTAGAAAGGGTAGTGAGAGCAGTTATGGGGTGCACGCGAGCTTGATCTATGAGCCTCTCTATGCCGCTGTCGTGAGGGTAGTCCCAGCCGAGCATTTGCATGCGGGCGCATCTACCATAACGTATTGCATTACGGGTAAAGCGGGTATTGGTAATAAGCCAACCCTCGTCTACTTGTTCGTTTAGATCATCAAATCGAGCTCTAACGTATAGAGCTACCTTAAGGTCTGTTTTAATACCTGGAGAGTTATGGAATTTTATCTCTGCAGCTATTCGCTTACCGTTGTGTAGCCCCACCAGATCTACCTCATGTGGCGCACACTTACCTTGCATAGCTACACCTACGCGCACCTTAGAGTATCCAACTGTACGAAATATTTCTCCTACAAATCTCTCAAATGGAAATCCGGAAGGACCAAGATCCAAAACTGCGCGCTTTATAGAGTACCTGGCGGCCGTGGGCTCTGTGTTTTCTTTACGAAGTAGATCAAAGGCGTGCTCATAAATCTCTTGTGTAGTAATACCATTGTACAGTGCTTTTTTTATACGGTTTATTATTTTCTTGCGTACAGCCTCCTTTGCTCCAGCTCGTGATAGTGAGGTATTTAACTTATGCGGATCAAATGGTTCTTGCTCTCCATTCACTTTTGTAATAAGAATTGGCATCGTAATAATTATAACACAATAACACCTCCTCCGAGGCACTCATCCCCAGAATATATTGCAGCGAATTGCCCTGCCGCTGGAGCATAAGGCGCTTCTTTAAATGTAATTCTATCTTTAGAAAGTGAACATGGATAAAGTTTGCCACGATGGCGTATTCTGCACTGGTATTCCATGTCGTCTTTAGGTGGTTCGTTAATCCAGTTTATATCTTTAATTCTTAATATCAAAGTATTGCTTTGATATTGTTCTAGCTCTTCTTTTGTGCCAACTGTGAGCATGTTCTGCTCTATATCTTTTGAGATTATAAAAAGTCTTGGCATTTGAGGAGTTTGGTATTCTGGATTTATATTAAAGTCATGTCTCTCTCCTATTGTATAAAATACAGCACCTGAGTGAGTACCTATTTTCTCTCCGTCTGTGCTAAGTACATCTCCTATGTTTTCTTTTATATACTTTTTTAGAAAGTCTTTTACGTTTAGCTCATGGCCAATAAAGCATATGCCCTGCGAATCTTTCTTCTCCGCCGTGTGCAGATTAAATTTTTTGGCAAGTTCTCGTACTTGCGGCTTAGTATACTCACCTATTGGAAAGATTACTTTAGAGAGTTGCTTACTCGAGAGTTGTGAGAGGAAGTAAC
>CAZWKW010000017.1:5824-9947 GCA_964634115.1 uncultured Candidatus Saccharibacteria bacterium
TTGAAAATTTCCGACAAAGTCGGCTGTAATGCCCAGTCGCTATCATGTCTGCTCCCTCTGCTAGTGCCTTGTCTAAAAATACTCCAAATTTAATGTTCTTGTTACACATTATGTCCGGATTTGGTGTGCGTCCGGCTTTATACTCCGCGATCATGTAATCAAAGACAAACTTTTTATACTCCTTTTCCAAGTCGTAAACCTTAAACGGAATGCCGAGTTGCTCGCAAACTTTTTGAGCATCCATGCCTTGCGCCTTGCAGTACTCCCTATTACCATCGGGTTTGTAAGTTTTAAAGTATACGCCCGTTACATTGTATCCCCTGCGTTTTAACAAAGCGGCAGATACGGAACTATCCACACCACCAGACATCGCTACGAATATTTTTTTGTTGTTCATTTTAGAAGTTTATATATTTTGCACGTTTTTGCATGTGCTCTTCGTAAGTTTTGCTAAAATACGTTTTACCATATTTATCTGCAAGGTAAAAGATGTAAGTATTTTCAGTAGGATATATTGTTGCCTTAAGAGCACCGAGTCCGGGTGCTGCTATTGGCCCTGGTGGTAATCCAAGGTGCTGATAAGTATTGTACGCGTTAGTATCGTTTAGCAGTTCTGCCATTGTAATTTGTGAGGAGCCTTTATTGTGAGTATATACAAATGTGGCGTCTACTTGTAGGGGCATATTAATGTTTATACGGTTCCACAATACACCAGCTATCATCTTGCGGTCGTTATGAATTTTTGCTTCCTTTTCTACAATTGATGCCATTATTACAATCTCCTCTAATGTTTTTCCAGACTCTTTAATTGCCTCTTCAAACTCTGAGATTTTACGCTCAAAGTTGTTATGCATTACACGTACAATTTCTGATTCTTTAGTATTGGGAAGGAAGAAGTACGTATCCGGAAATAGGTAGCCCTCGAGAGGTAATGCCTTCTGTAAAAACTTCTCTTCGTCGAAGCGTAACATCTTTTTATTATATAATTGTGCTATATCTCGTACAGTTGATCCCTCTGGTATGGTAATGCGTACAGGCTCTAGCCCAAATGCTCCAGTTGTAATTATGCGTGCCACTGCAAAAACATTTTTACGACCATGAAAGATGTAGTCACCGGCATGCACGTTGGAGGCGCTGCCTCTTAGACGTATTATTGCAGAGAGTAGCGTTGCACTTTGTACCACATCTTCTTGTTGCAGTATTTGAGCTAATTCTTGTAGAGACTTACCTGATTCTAACTCTATAAGTACTCCCTGAGGGAAGTTGTGTGGAGCTCGTACGGCAAGCATGTATAGGGCAAAAATAAGGGTAAGAATAAAAATAAGAAATACAAAAGACTTACGATTTTGTATATGTATTGTTTTGGGCTTAAGCTCAGGAATTTTAAAAGAGTGCGTAGCTCGCGTAGCACTTAAAAAGCGTACGTATACGCGAGAGGCAATCAACTTTATTTGTTCTAACAATTTTTCCATTTAATTTAGACGGGTAAGTTTGGTGGAGCGATGCTCTTTTTAGACTCTATACGCATAAGACCAGGAGTTTTAGTTTCCTCGGATGGGAAGTGGTAAATAGTAGCTAGCTCCTCTGGTGTCATAATAGCGTGTCTGCGCTTGTGTGGATACTCAAAGAATGAGCGCCTCCGGTAAGCGTCTAATATACGTCTTGAGAACATGTGCGAACGTATACCACCCCAGTCTTGCCATGGATAGTCAAAGTTACCATGGTCGTATACAGAGCGCTGCACAATAGAGTTGAGAGTTTCTGAATTAAATGCGCGCCACATAAATTTTAGTGATGAGCCGAATTTATTACCGCGCCACGCCTCCTTCTTTGCCAAGTATAGCCACCTAATACCAACTTCGTACAGGGGCTTATCTAGTGTATCAGATAGTGCCTTAATTTGCGTTTCTTGCTCTGGAGTAGCTTTACCCATACCTTTATAGATAGTACCGTCGTCCATTCGTATATCCTTTATAGACATTTGAATTTCTTTTATCATTTTGTGAGCCTCGTCTCGTACATGATCTTCATGAGCCGGTGTTATTACTATTTGTAACCACACTTGCTCACCTGGACCAATGTCTGCGAGTGCCTCAAACACACTAGAGAGAGGGTCTGCTTTTTGTTCCATTTTTGATGGATCTCTATCTAGCTCGTACGCTTTGTACGTCTTGATAGGTAATGCATCACTTTTCTTAAGTACGTATTCTCTCCCCATTATTTCTACCTTGTTTGGGTCATACTCTATGCCAGAGGTATAATCTGGCACTTCATATATTTCTACATCTGGGTACTGCGCATAGATAGCTTGTCGTACAAATTCGTGCAAGCCTTGCTCGCAAAATATGTAGAAGTGTAACTTACCCTCTATAGATACGAGTTCAAAAGAGTATTGTGGCAGCACACCACCCTTCCACCACCTCTCTATAAATGTGGATGTTGGTGCCAAATCTATAATAATCTCCTGAAAGATTATCTCCATTGCTTTCGGAGACTTCATTATATTGCGTGGAATTTTTACTTCTAATATCACTACTTCGTCTTCGTGCTTGTAGAGAAAGTCTGACCTGACATAGCGTAACCAGGAGTTAACCATCCATATAAGCATTCCTAGTAGACCGATAATTGGCAACGCTACTATTATCCATAATAGTGCACCAAACATTACCTGAGGTGTAATAATGCCTATTGTAAATAAGAGAGTAAAAAAGGCTGTTGGCATGAGTAACATTCTGTGAAAGCCCATCCCATGCATATATTCGAAAATTGCAATTACTACTTTTACCATCTGCTAAATCTTAACATAATTTAAATTTAAAAACCCGCCCTCCGTAGGAGGGCGGGGAAAGTTTTAAATCTCTACACCAACGTATATGTACCATCGTCTAACCTTAAGAATGCACGAGAGTCTTGCAAGTTTACTGCTATGGTGTTGTCTTTAACATAGCGCTCTCTTTTAACCCTTTCTATTATCTCAGATTTACTTAATGGTCCGTTTTTGTCTAGTATTTGCTTTATAACATCACGCACCAGGCCTTGGCTGTAACCCCACTCCTCTAGAGCATATAATCCGCGACCAACAAGCACAAATCGAGGGTCCTTTATAAGCTCGTTGTGTGTGGTTGCTGAGTGTGCCTTACGCCCAAATAGGGTTTGTATATTTTTAGCAACTTCAGAGAAGTGCATTGGTGAGCCATGGCGCTTCAGTGTAAGATAGGCAAAGTCTCGTATACCCTTTACTCGCACTGCAGGTGAGGAGGCCAAGCCCCACTCTCCCAGCGGATTCTTACCAATCTTCTTAGATAGTGAGAGCCAGCGCACGGGTACTGCTGGGTCGGTTATCTTTTTTTGTACTGCTGGTAACTTTTTTACATAAATCTCCACTATTTCCTCTTCTGGTAGAGTTATCTCTTCTGTGAGGTCACGTGTTAGCTTACGCAAAGCTTCTCGAACTTCGTGAGCGTAGAGTTCGTCGGTATACCAATGGCTGGTGAACTCTGGTGTCTCCTTTTTCTTTTTAAATTCCTCACCAACTGCTAGTAAGAAAAGTATATGATTTTTAGTTTTCTCTGTGCACTTTAGCATATCAAGAAGCTCATTCTCTGGGATTACTCCACCAGAGCTCTCTATCAGGTCTGCAAGCTCGCGCAAGTTGTCTGAGATTTGAATATAGGTATCTGACTTTTGTAAGGATTTGATTGCATGATTTTCTATCTGGCGTACGCGCTCGCGAGTGATACCATAGGTAGAGCCTACGGACTCTAGAGTTTCTATAGTTTTTTGCCCGTCTAGACCATAGCGGCGCGCAACTACATCAAGAGAACGCTCATTTGGGAGCGCCTTAAGCAGTATCTTTGTTTTCTGAGTCGGATTGAAGCTCAGAGTAATTGTAGTTTGTGTTTCGTCCATTGATGTAGTTGTATCATGTATTTTGCGGCACGTCAAATATGTGGTGTTGACTAGCTACCACAGCATAAAACCATAGATTACCTAATCAGTCAAGCTTTTTGTATTTACTAAATTAAAAACTGTTTGTAATCCGTTTTGAATAAAGTAATACTTCTTGATTGTTGTACAGAATCCCGCTTAAATGTCCTCTAACCAGCAGCTTGAAAGCACTCTT
>CAZWKW010000018.1:0-1807 GCA_964634115.1 uncultured Candidatus Saccharibacteria bacterium
TGGAGGAGCTGTAACTGGTGAAATTGATTTGCCAACACCGCTACCAGAATCTTCCGCACCTAGTACTCATAGTGGTTCAGCTGCCAATAGTTCCACTGGTAGTCTTCCAGTACCTGCACCAACTACGCCTTCCTTAGACCCGTTGGCTGGAAGTCGTGGTTCTGCTTGGGGCAATCAAGACAGAATCGCTAGTACACAAGGTACGAACCCTTACGTTAATAGTGGCTATGGATGGGGTGTCGGCGAGCGGAGCGAGCCGATGTTTGGTGGTGTGTTTGGCAACCTATTTGGAGACACTTATGCACCTGTGCCCAAGCAGCCCGCGCGCGAAGCGCGCGGGCAAGATGCTACTGACTCTTCGGGTGGCTCCTCTGCCCCGCGCACCTCTATTGCCTTTGCAGACATCTACAGAATGCTTACAAGCTACGACAGATACGTGGCAGACAAGGCTACAAATGTTCTGCCAGAGACTACACAGGACACCAACAACTCCACTACCGGCGGATACGGGCAGATTACATTCCAGAGCGACCAATTTGGCGAGGTGGTTGCATACGGAGTCTCTGAGGAGCAGCTACGCGAGATCCTATCTGATATTGCTACTCGGAATGATGTAGTAAGCACTGGCGGATTGCCAAGCGTAAGTACGGATGCAAATGGTGACTTTACTATTAGTAGCGCACTTTCCTCAGGTGGGGTTAAAGATACTGTGTCCAGCTCAGTACCAAGTTGGTTGCAAAATTTTGTACTTGCTGGTGGCGCCGCCACTACAGACTCCTCCGGCTACTATGGGTACGTTACAAGTCCAGACAACAAGACAGTAGATGTATATGAGAAAGAGGAGGGCAAGCTACTAACTCTAGAGTCTGAAGGAGGCAAGGTAAGCGTGGGTCTTACCAACTCTGATGGCGAGACGGTCTTTCTCCCCAGAGGTGGAGTGTTAGATGCTGAGGCAGCGTGGAGCGAGTTTACACGCGCCTTCGTAAATATAGCAGGTAGAGAGCCTGTACAAGCAGTGGACTCTTACAAGATACCAGAGCTCTCGCCCTTTGATATTGTTGTACGAGAGCTTTATGGCGATGAGGCACTGGTGGAGGGTATACCGTTTGCCCCCAGCTCACCAGAGTACACACTAAGTAAAGACGGTGAGCTTATACCAGTGGGTGTGATTGACGCCGCAATGGATGTGGTAAAGGAGCGCGCAGGAGTATTTGGCTTACAAAAGAGCATTAACGAGGTTACAGGAGGTAAGGTGCAAGTATTTACCTCGGCAGTTTCCATTCCTCTTAATACTGGTACCGAGCTTACTAACATTCGTATAATGCCAGTACCTCAGCAGTTACTAGTGCTTGCACGTCTTAAGGGTGAGCTAGAGGCACGTGGACACCGTAACGTAGACGAGGCAGTGCGCACGGCAATCTTTAATACATACGACAGTACCGCCAAGAAGGTCGCGGGCATAACGGCATTTACTGTGCGTATAGACGAGGCAGGTAACGTGCTTGGCTCTACTCGTACCTCTTACTCTATAGCCTCTCTTGTATCTAGTATATTTGTAGATGTAGCAAGTGCTGTAGAGGAGTCTATGCTGAGTAAGAACCCTATCGCCAGCTTCTTAGGTAACATATTTGGTAGTAAACCAGCTCCTAGGGGGCAAAATGGTAATGTATATAGAATTAAAGAGGCACGAGAGAAAGTACAAGAACCTCAAACAATCGGCCAAGCAGCTATGGAGATTATGGCAGAGGCTGTTATTACTCCATTTAAAGTTATAGGGAGTCTGTTGAAGGGAATGTTTGGTAAATAA
>CAZWKW010000018.1:1907-3103 GCA_964634115.1 uncultured Candidatus Saccharibacteria bacterium
TTACACAACTATGTTAACAACCTTGTTTGGTACTACTATCACCTTTTTTGGCTCGTTCTTCCCTACCCACTTTTGTATTTTGTCTAGTGCGAGCGCTTGTGCTCTTACTTCGCCTTGGTCTGCATCTATTGGCATCTCGAGCTCGGCGCGTACTTTGCCATTTATTTGCACGGCGAGTGTTGCGGAGTCCTCCAAGAGCTTACTCTTATCATACTTTGGCCACGGCTTTTTGTGTACACCTTCGCACAACTCTGCAGTAATGTGTGGAGCAAATGGCGCAAGGAGTTGTAAAAATATTTTGTATTGCCCCTCTCCTATCCCCTCCTTCTCTGCCAAGTTTATAAATATCATCATCTGAGAGATTGCAGTATTAAACTTCATCTTCTCTATATCCTCGGTAACCTTCTTTATGGTTTTGTGCAGTTCATTTTCTAATTTATCCACCGGTTCTGCAGATAGCTTGTCTTGCATACCCCACACTCTATTTAGCCAGCGGCGAGTGCCCACCATAGCCTCTGTACTCCAGCTTATAGCTTGGTCAAAGGGCCCCATAAACATCTCGTACACGCGCAGTGCATCCGCTCCCACAGTTTCTATAACCTCATCGGGGTTTATTACATTACCTAAGCTCTTGCTCATCTTTTTGCCATCTTCTGCCAGTATCATACCGTGGCTAGTACGCTTGGCATACGGCTCATGTGTAGGCACTACGCCAATGTCAAAGAGGAATTTGTGCCAAAAGCGCGAGTACAGCAGGTGGAGCGTAGTGTGCTCCATGCCACCGTTGTACCAACTTACTGGGGTCCAATATTTTAGCGCCTCCTTGCTAGCGAGCCTATCTGCATTTTGTGGATCTGTATAGCGGAGAAAGTACCATGAGGAGCCCGCCCAGTTGGGCATGGTATCTGTCTCGCGCTTGGCCTCACCACCACACTTCGGGCAAGTGGTGTTTACCCAGTCTGTAATTGCTGCAAGTGGTGATTCGCCAGTATCTGTTGGCTCGTACTTCTCCACATTTGGTAGCTCTAGTGGTAAGTCCTCTTCTGAAAGAGGTACGACTCCACATTTTTCGCAGTGTACCATTGGTATCGGCTCGCCCCAGTAGCGCTGACGAGAGAAAACCCAATCACGAAGTTTAAATGTGGTTTTCATCTCTCCTCCTACAAATTTTGTAATCTCTTTTTTGGCCTCCTCGC
>CAZWKW010000018.1:3203-9704 GCA_964634115.1 uncultured Candidatus Saccharibacteria bacterium
GCAATATAGATAGGTATTTCCTCGCCATTGGCTGGGTTGATCGCCTTTATACCCTTTAGCTCTACCCCGGTCTTCTCCTTACCTTCTGCTGTTCTATCTATATCCTTCTTTTTACTTGCTTCTTTAATATATTTCTCAACCTCATCTCTATTTTCCACTCCACTTAGTACTTGGAGTACTAAGTGGTGCTCAGGAGCAAGTACCATGTAAGTAGCGCCAAAGAGAGTGTCTGGACGCGTTGTAAATACTTTTATTTTCTTATCAGAATCTTTAATCGGAAAGTTAATTTCTGCCCCCTCACTTTTACCTATCCAATTTCTTTGTTGAGTTTTAATTTTGTCTAAGAAGTCCACATCATCCAGGTCTTTGTCCAGCCTTTCTGCGTACTTGGTAATGGCAAGCATCCATTGCTCTTTATTTCGCTTTTCTACCTCACCACCGCAACGCTCACATACGCCATCTACCACCTCCTCGTTGGCAAGTCCAATTTTACAAGAAAGGCACCAGTTTATAGGTATCTCAGCTTTATAAGCAAGGCCATTCTCGTAAAGTTTTAAGAATATCCACTGCGTCCACTTATAGTACTTTGGATCCGTTGTGTCTATCTCACGCGACCAGTCAAAAGAGAAGCCAATCTTCTTAAGTTGAGTACGGAATGTATTCGTATTCTGCTTGGTAACCTCTCGCGGGTGTATACCAGTCTTAATTGCGTAATTCTCTGTTGGCAATCCAAACGCATCCCACCCAATTGGGTAGAGTACATTGTAGCCTTCAGTGCGACGCTTGCGAGCGATTATATCCATTGCAGTATTGGAGCGTACGTGCCCCACATGTAGCCCGGCACCGGAAGGGTATGGAAATTCTATAAGACCATAAAACTTTTCTTTACTGGTATCCTCTTGCACTTTCCAAGGCTGTTCTTTCTCCCAAATTTCTTGCCACTTATCTTCTATTTTCTTGTGGTTATATTTCCGCATTGCACTCAAGCATATCACAGCTTTAACGCAATCGCACGGTAGGTACGACGAGCTCTTTTTGATACTTATCTGGGTCTATAGTGCGCTCAAAGCAGGTGTGCTCTGCTTTGTGACCCCACTGCTCAGCATCTTTTAGTAGTTCACGCTTGCGCCAATCATCTACTCGCACATTCTGAGGCACCTCAGGTGAGGGCAGGCTAAAAGTAGCACATATGTTAAATGTTAAATCACTTGTTTTTTCGTATTCGTACGGAATATTAGTTTCTGGGTCATTCTCGATGTAAGCATCATTTAGTGGGTCTTTAAGATCTTTTAGAGATTCTGGTAGCGCTTGCTTAGAGCGATAGTAATCTGTAATTTGCCACTGGATATTTTGTAGATTATTTATACGCTCTTTGTCGTAGCGTATTAGCTTTTGAGTGTGTGGTGAGCCCATGATAAAGAAGCCAGACACTACAGAGATAAGAACAACAACAGCTACCACAAGCCCAATAAGGCGTGAGGCACGCTCATTTTGCTCCCACTTGCCCTTAATGTCGGAGATGTAGTAGAGGAAGACACCAGACGCAAGTAAGAGCACGGTAAGGACCTTAAGCAAGAAGCTGGTAGTAAGTTCCTCACCACCGAGGAATGTGTTGATAAGTACTATAAGGTCTATTATAAGTGCTCCACCAGAGACAAACACAGTGAGAAAGATAAGCCAGCGACGTACCCAGAGCTCTCTCTTTTCAGGATTTTTGCGGATATCTTGGTTGAGCATGCGTGTAAGCAAAAGATAAACAGGAAAGACCACAATAAGACTAGCAATAGCAAAGCGTAACCCACCAGAGTATGGGTCGTATCCTATTATAGCCGCGTCGCCAACTAGCCTATCTATATACTCAAATAGAAGTGTGGCGAATGTTACTACAGATACATAGAGAGCGGCCATAGCCCCCGCCCACATGAAGAAGTCTTTAGGTGTTACTTTTGGTGACATAATTATTTATTATCTAATAAATTAGCTACTAATGCGTATTTATCTTCTATCTTGTCTAAGCTCTCTCCATCACGGAAAGATTGCTTGCTTATATCCTCCCAGTCCTTATTGCGTAAGCGCCAACTGTCGTTATCTATTACATCAGCCACCACCAGCTCTCCATCAGGTGTAATACCAAATTCTATTTTAAAGTCTATAAATTTAAAGTTGTGAGATGCCCAAAAGTTCTCTAGGGCCTCAAAGGTTTCTTTCGTTATATTCTTCATTTGCTCTATCGTTGCCTGGACCGGTAACACGTCTGAGGCAGATACAGATTTGGCAAGGTCTGAGTCTTCCTCTGCTTGCTCCTTTTTTGGGTGCTTCAAGTTCCATACTTCCCTAGTGGGATTCTCTATAAACGGGTCCTCCTCTCCTGCCTTAGGGTCTAGGCCGTCTACAATTACTTTGTCTTTAGTTTTTAACATTCCTCCACTAGTTTTTAAGAAAAATTCTACTTTGATAACATCAAAGCGATGAGGCTCTTCTCTGTCTTGTTCTTTTAATTCTGGGTGCCTATTGAGGTAACTGCCTACTGCGTATCGTCTTGCCACCACCTCAAGAGGTATCATAGTACACTTTGGTGCAAGAAATTCTGTTTCCGAGATTTGTTTTTTATAACCTACAGGTATACCTGCATCTTTGAGCATATTAAATACTCGGCATGTTGTTGTACACGAGTACTTTGCTTTAGTATCAAATTCTTTAGTGTAGTTTGGATCATCAAATGCTGTTATGGCGTTTTTGTATTCTATAATTGCCAGATTATCATTATCCTCTACAGCAAAGATTTTTTTTGTTTTTCCTTCGATTATTAATTCTCCTTTTTGCATGTATAAAGATTACATTTCTTTTAAATACTGTTCGTATCCAACTGCCTCAAGTTTGCTTCCCTTTCTCTCTACCATTTCTTGTAATTCTTTTTTATATTCTGTTATGCGCCCTAGTACCTCTCTATCATGTGAGCCTATTATGCTTGCTGCAAGAATTCCTGCGTTAAGAGCTCCGTTTATCGCCACAGTCGCCACGGGTATTCCTGGTGGCATTTGTGCAATGGATAGCAAAGAGTCCATGCCATTTAGTGCCTTGCTTTTTATAGGTACTCCAATAACGGGCAGAGGTGTAAGAGATGCAACCATGCCTGGCAGGTGTGCTGCACCACCGGCACCAGCTATTATTACTTTAATATTACACTCTGCAGCACTTCTGGCATATTTGTATAGGCGCTCTGGAGTACGATGTGCCGATACAATTGTAAGTTCGTAAGAGATTTGCAGTGTATCTAAGATTTTGGCAGCTTCTTGCATTATGGGTAAGTCTGAGTCTGAGCCCATTATTATTGCGACTTGTGCTTCTTTTTTAGTCATAATAACCTAGATTATATCATTAAACTGTAATGAGTGCCCTAGCCTTTTGCGCATTCTCCAGAGCCTCTTTATGTGTAGGTGCAGTTGCAGTTACATGACCCATCTTGCGCTCCACTTTTACATCATGCTTGCCATAAATATGTACAGACACACCAGGTATCTCTTTGGCCTTTTCTGTACCTTGCGGGTTAGCGGTACCATTTCGCTCTCCCAGAATGTTTATCATCACGGCTTGCTGTACGTGCATGTCGGTACTGCCAATAGGTAGATCTGTGATAGCACGGATATGGTTCTCAAATTGGCTTGTTGCGCAACTTGCAAGTGAGTGGTGTCCATTATTATGAACTCTAGGAGCTATCTCATTAACCAGTATATCGCCGTTCTTAGTTAAAAACATCTCAATAGCAAATACTCCTGACCCGTCAAAGAGGTTGAGAATACTTGTAGCAAGTGAGAGAGCCTTTTTGTTTATTTTTTCAGAAATTTGTGCAGGTGCTATTACAGTATGACATATATGATGTTTGTGAATTGTCTCTACGGTGGTATATGTGTATACGTCTCCCTCTGTAGAGCGCACGGCTGTAACGGCTAGCTCACGCTCGAATGGTACGAAGCGTTCAGCGTATAAGTTTTGCCCCTTTAATTTTTGCATTGCACGAATGATGTCTGTAGAGTCTTGTACTAGGGCATTACCTTTGCCATCGTACGAGTCAAAGCGTGCTTTGAGAAGAAATGGATAACCAAACTTTTCGCCAGCGTCCTTAGCCTCTTCAACATTAGTCACTTCTACAAAGTCAGCCACAGGTACATCATTTTCTTGTAAAAAGTTCTTTTGCTTAAGTTTATCTTTTATGATAGAGAGGGTTTTACCTGTAGGATTGACCTCTGCTCCTGTTTTTGCAAGGGCGTCTAGTATCTCTGCATCAGCAAGCTCTATCTCAAAGGTTAGGTAATCTACATCACTAGCTAGCTCTACAATTTTCTCGGCATCTTTAAAGTCAGCAACTATTTGCTTGTCGGCAACTTGTCCAGCTGGTGAGTTGGGTGTTGGGTCTAGTATATAAACCTCAAAGCCCAAGCTATGAGCAGGTTCTACCATCATACGACCCAACTGACCTCCTCCTATAATTCCTATTTTCTTTTTACTAGACATAGATATTTATTATAAACTAAGAATGCATGAATTCTATCACGTCTCCGTCTTGTACTATATAATCTTTGCCTTCTGTGCGCACCCATCCATTTTCTTTAGCTGCTGCCCAAGAGCCTGCCTCAAGTAATTTGTCTTGTGCTATAACTTGCGCACGGATAAATTTATCTTTAAAGTCGGTATGTATAGCGGCACCTGCCTCGGGTGCAGTGCTTCCACGCTCTATTGTCCATGCACGTGTCTCCTTATCTCCAGTTGTAAAAAATGAAATTAAGTCTAATAGCTCATACCCCTTGCGTATTAGATTATCCACACCACTCTCTAGCACACCAAACTCACGCCTAAAGTCCATTTGCTCATCTGTGTGTACATCCTTCATCTCATTCTCTACTCCCGCGTCCACCTCTACATAAGTAGATCCTGCTGTCTCCATAAAGTCACAAATATTTTTGTTTAGCCCATCACATTTTGTATTTAATACATACATAAATGGTTTTAATGTTAGCAAGTGCAAATCCTTCAGTAATTCTTGTTCTTTTGAAGTAAGTTTTGCTGTGTTTGCCAACTTTCCAGAATTAAGAACTATGGCAACTTTATCTAAAGCAGCACTTATCTCTGGGTCTCTCTTTTCCTTACGACTGGCAACTGTTTGCATATCTGCCAACACAAGTTCTAAGTTTATAACATCAATATCACGAGTTGGGTCAACAGCGCCGTGCACATGGGTTATATCTTCATCTTCAAAAACCCTCACCACCTCAGCTATTGCATCTACTTCACGTATATTGGCGAGGAATTGATTACCTAATCCCTCACCCTTTGATGCTCCTTCTACAAGGCCTGCAATATCTACAAATTCTACCGCAGCTGGGATGGTCTTCTCTGAGTTACTCATTGCTGAGAGCTGGTCTAGCCTAGGGTCTGGTACTGCAACTACACCCACTGACGGGTCAATGGTGCAGAATGGGAAGTTCTCTGCCTGCACGCTCTTTTTTGTAAGTGCGTTAAAAAGTGTGGACTTGCCCACATTTGGTAGACCTACTATACCTATGGATAAACTCATCCCGTTAGAAATTATACTAATAAACTCTTATACTGGTAGTGAATACACTTGATTCCCGATAAGTATTTCTAACGGGACTCATTGGAGGGATTGTAACACAAATAAGAGAAGAGCCAATAATAATTTCACCAATGAAAAACGCCCTTCGACCGAAGTCTTAGGGTGCTCTTCATTGGTGATCTTTTCAAACCCGAAGGTAAGAAACGAGCACCATGTAGTGCACTTCCGAAGAAGAACACTACATGGTGATCACTTCGTGCTAGCAAGCTAGCTCAAAACGAACACCGTGGTGGTCATTTCAAACCCGTGAAGGTAAGAAACGAACACCATGGTATCTACTTTTATTTTACCGAAGTAAAAAGAAAATGGATACCATGGTGGTCACTTCCGAGAGCAAGCTCCTGAAAATAATCACCGTGGTGGTCATTTCAAATCCGAAGACAAGAAACGAACACCGCGGTAATCACTTTTTCCTTAACCGAAGTTAAGTTCCAAGTGAACACCGTTAGGTAGATTAGCAAAGATTAATATAATGTCAATACAATTTTAATATACAATACAACTTTATAATTGTGTCAAATTCCAGCCTCTCCGAGTATATATATTTTATCTAAGCACTTCTCTCTATCTTCTTGCAGGCACTTCTCTATAGGACCATACGTACTTACAGATACGTCCATACCCGCAAAGCCGAGTGTGCCGCGAGATATCTCGTTGGTAAAGTCACCAAACTTAAACCATGTCCAAAATGGACTGTGTGTACCGGCTATTACTATCACGCGCGCTGTCTTCCCTTTTAGACGTTGGATTATTGTTCCAGACTCTTTATCAAAGTTAAAGGCAAAGCCTGGTAACCACATACGATCAAACATGCCCTTAAGGAGAGCTGGCATGGTACACCACCAGTTAGGATAAACTACTACAAAATG
>CAZWKW010000019.1:0-9596 GCA_964634115.1 uncultured Candidatus Saccharibacteria bacterium
TAGTTGGTATTACCAACTTATTTGCAATAGAGGCCTTCAAAAAACTCACATTCAGCAAGTAGCTGTGCTAAAATGTACATATGACAGCTACCGCTATAATTATAATACTGTTAGCAATTGTTCTGCTTTTGAACATTGCTTTTGTGATTTATTATATTACTCGCGCACGAAGTACTCGAGAGGGAGAGAATGAAGGGCTCGGCTTTTTACAAAAAGAAATACAAAACTTACGTGAGAGCTTCGACACTAAAATAGGCAACACAACGAAGGAAATTAGTGCCTCGGTACAACGCCAGCTAACAGAGAGTACAAAGATTGTGCGTGAGGTTACAGGAGAGCTCACTAAACTTGGCGAGACTAACAAGCAGGTTATAGGCTTTGCCGATCAGCTTAAGCAGCTCCAAGACGTACTAAAGAATCCTAAGCAACGCGGTGTACTTGGTGAGTACTTTTTAGAAACAGTATTGCAAAATGTACTCCCACCAGACAGCTACAAGATGCAATACACATTTGAAGGAAATGAAATAGTAGATGCTGTAGTGTTTGTTAAAGATAAAATAATCCCTATAGACTCTAAATTCTCATTAGAGAATTATAACAGAATGGTAGAGGCAGATGGCGAAGCACGTAAAGCATTAGAAAAAACATTTGTAAACGACCTTAAGCTGCGTATACAAGAAACGTCTAAGTACATACTCCCAGAGCAAAAAACAACCGACTTCGCCTTTATGTTTATACCTAGTGAGGGCATTTATTACGACTTAATAACGAATAAAGTTGGCGCAAGTGGAGACTCTTTAATACAAGTAGCCGCAAGTAAATACAAAGTAATCATTGTCTCACCCACATCTTTCCTTGCGTACTTACAAACCGTTCTACAAGGGTTAAAAGCGCTAGAAATTGAAGAAAAAGCACAAACAATCATAAAAAATGTAGAAAAGCTAGGCAAACACATAGGCAAATATGAGGAATATTACGAAAAGCTAGGCAATACTCTTAGTACGACGGTAAATCACTATAATGCAGGATACAAAGAGTTAGGTAAGGTAGACAAAGATGTGCTGCGTATAACAGGTGAGGATACAGGTATAGATGTTGCTACGCTAGACAAACCTACCAAAGAATAGTAATATAGCCCGCAATGACAGATAAATTTGCAGTTATAAAAACAGGAGGCAAGCAATACATAGTGCGTAAGGGTGATGTGCTAAGTGTTGAGAAGCTTACAGAAGAGCAGGGCAAAAATATGTCCTTTGACGACGTGTTACTTATAGATGACGGTAAGACTACGCAAATAGGCGAGCCAACCATTAAAGGTAGCAAAGTAGAGGCTAAGCTAATAGAGCATGGTCGTGGTAAAAAGTTGCATGTTATACGCTACCGTGCCAAGAGTCGCCACTTCCGTAAGTACGGACACAGACAACCATATAGTAAAGTAGAAATTACATCTATTAAATAACAAAAAACCGCGCTCTCAGGCGCGGTTTTTTAATGCGTTGTTTAATGTCTCTGGGTCTGCGTACTCTATCTCACTACCTGTAGAGAGGCCTCGGCCTAAAATGGTCATACTTATATTTTTATCTTCTGTTATTTTCTTTAGTTCTTTTTGCAGTGTATCGGTAGTATACTCGCCATCAATTGTTGCAGGCAAGGCAAAAATTATCTCTTTTAACTTATTGTTGTCTAGCATCATTTGTTTTACCAAAAGTATCAAGCCTTTTAGACGCAAGTAGGATTTTCTATTATTAGAAAGCGATAAAAGCGAGCCAAGTACAAAATATTTACCCTTGTACTCTCCTCCACTTTCTATTTGTTTTATATCTACATCATTTACTACCAAAAGTAATTGAGAGGAGTCTCTTTTTATATCAGTGCAAATATTACAATTTGAATTAGATTTTACATTTTTAATCTCTTCAAAAAAGCGCATACACTTATCACATTGTGCTACTGATGTATCTAGATTTTTTATAGTATTTATTAACTCTGCCCGCCATGTGCCTCCTCGCATGAGCAAAAAGTGCACAAACCTACCAGCCTGACGTGGACCTATGCCAGGTAATTGAGTAAAAAGCTCTTTAAGTTTCTCTATACTATTCATCCCGTTAGAAGTATATATTTGTGTAGTCATATTTAAAAGTTGTCATCTGAGTTCGCAGCCTCAGTAAAGTCACCAAAGTCATGCTTGTCTACAGGCAAGAAGGACGCCTTCTCCTCGTCAAAGTAAAGTTCGATTCTACCTACTGGGCCGTTACGGTGCTTCTCTACCAATATGTCTGCAATATTTGGTCTATCAGAGTCTGGGTTCATCTTATCCTCTCGATGTATAAACATTACTACATCGGCATCTTGCTCTATAGAGCCAGAGTCGCGCAAGTCTGATAAGCGTGGCCTATCACGGCGTTGCTCTACAGCACGCGAGAGCTGCGAGAGTGCTATTACAGGTACGTCTAGCTCGCGCGCCATACCCTTAAGAGCTCGAGAAATCTCAGTAACCTGCTGGACCATGGAGTCTTGTGCACGAGAGCTACCAGGGGTAATAAGCTGTAAGTAGTCTATTATAACCATGTCTAGATTCTTCTCTGCCTTAAGACGCCTCGCTATAGAGCGCATTTGTAGTACTGTGCGGTCTACTCTGTCGTCTATGTAAATAGGCGCGTTAGAGAGTCTGTCCATGGCATCGCGCAGTCTGTCGTATTCGTCATCGCTTGAGAGCTTGCCTGTGCGCAGTTTCCATGCGTTTACCTTTGCCTCAGAGGCTAGCATTCTATCTACTAGTTGCTGCGAGCTCATCTCTAGAGAGAAGAGTCCAACAGCCGTGCCATATTGTATTGCACTTTGTCGCGCAATGTCTAGAGCTAGAGAAGTCTTACCCATAGAAGGGCGAGCCGCAAGGATTATAAGGTCAGACTTTTGAAAGCCGGCGAGTAAATTATCTATATCTTTAAATCCGCTATGCACACCACGCAATGTATCCTTAGAGTCTTGTAGTGTCTCTAGCCTGTGCCAAGCCTCTACCAACTCATCCTTCATAGAAGTAAACTTCTGCAAGGTGCTAGTGTTAGCTATTTGATACACAGTAGATTGAGCCTCATCTAGTAAGTGCTCTATGTCTTTATCCTCCTTATAGCCTAGCTCGCCAATTTGGTCTGCTGCCTCTATAAGTTGACGCAATATATGTTTACCCTTTACTATTTTGGCATAGTGTACTGCATTTGCTATCGAGGGTGAGGCAGAGACAAGCTCTGAGAGGTACGCACGGCCTCCAATAGCGTCTAGTCCGTTTGTTTCTTTAAGTTTGCCAGAGAGGGTTACGAGGTCTATAGGCTCACTCTTGCCAAATAGGGTAAGCATAGCCTCGTAGATTGTGTTGTGCTTTGCAGCGTAAAAGCTCTCTGGCACAAGCATGTCTGCCATATCGTACATTGCAGACGACTTAAGCATAATTGCGCCAAGTAAGGCGCGCTCTGAGCTTAAGTCTTGTGGTGGAACTCTGTTAGAATTTGCCATGTGAGCCATTCTACCATAACTTAAATGTTGACTACTCGACAAAAAATGTCAAAAATGTGTGTATCATGTGGACAATTGAGGGGTCCGACCCCTCAATTAATGTTATTCTTTAAATACCATGTCTAATCAAAGATTGATACCCTCTACCTATGAGTACTACCATGTCTACAATCGCGGCGTAGACAAAAGAGTAATTTTCCAAAATATACAAGATTTGAATAGATTTATCAAATCAATGGTTAAATTTAATACTATAAAACCTGTAGGGAGCTTGTTCCGATTAGGTAAAATAGATATTACTGACAAGCCAACTGAACCATTAGTAGAAATAGTTGCATTTTGTTTAAATCCAAACCATTTTCATATAATACTAAAACAAGTAGTAGATGGTGGTATTAGTGAATTTATGAAGAGGTTAAGTGGTGGCTATGCATGCTACTTTAATGAGAAATATGAGAGAAGTGGTGCACTATTTCAAGGTAAATATAAATCTATACTCATAGATAGCAATACCTACTTAAAACATCTAACTACTTATGTAAATCTAAACTATAAGGTACACAAATTGAGGGGTCGGACCCCTTACGTATCAAGTTGGGATGAGTATATCGGCAAATCAAAAAACAGTATTTGTAAAAAAGATATTGTGTTGAACCAATTTAAAAACGCCGACGATTACAGAAGTTTCGCCAATGAATCCCTCGAAAGTATCCTGAAAAGAAAAGATGATTTAAAGGATATAGAATTCGAAAAAACAAACTTACTAGCTCAAATTAGAAAAAATTATGCTAGAAATGTGAAAGTTAATCCATAATTGAGGGGTCGGACCCCTTAAAAACTCTGAGTACGGTTGGATGCTGTCGTAATGATCAAGAGTTGTTACGTAACAAGTAAGATTTGCCCGTTATCTGTGTCTTTAATTTCATATCCTAATTCTTTGATTTTATCTCTTAGTTTGTCTGACTTTTTATAATCTTTGGCCTTGCGTGCTTCTTTACGTTCTTCTACAAGTTTTTGTATCTCTTTTGGAGCATCTTTTAGTACAACTTCTTGCTTTACTCCTACGGTCAACTTTTTGCCATCTGCTGCCTCTACTATGCCAAGCCCAAGCACAGTATCAAAGTTAAGGAGGGTAGTACGTTTGTCCTCGTTACTTACAGAGTCATCCTTCACCAGCTCCCACACAAGAGCGAGAGCCTTAGGTGTATTTAAGTCATCGTTTATATACTCTGTAAATTTATCTTTATACTCTTGGCTAATCTTGCCATTGTCTACTGCTAATTTTTCTACAACATATTTATGTAGCTTTTTAAGTGCGGTATTTGCTGCTTCTAGTGCCTCCCAAGTAAAGTTCATCTGTGTCTTGTAATGACCAGTTAAAAATAAATAGCGCAGCGCAATAGGAGAGAATTTCCTGTCTATAATTTGTCGTAAAAAGACGGTGTTACCTACTGATTTAGCAATTTTGTGTCCATCTATTTGCAGGTGAGCATTGTGCAACCAGTAATTTGCAAATGCCTTACCAGATAAGCTCTCGCTCTGCGCTATCTCATTATTATGATGTATTGGTATATGCTCTATGCCACCGGTGTGTATATCTATCTGAGCACCCAGTAGCGCACGGCTCATGGCACTACACTCTATATGCCATCCTGGGAAACCCTTGCCCCATGGAGACTCCCACTCTTGTTGACGCTTCTCGTCTTTTTTTAAGAACTTCCATAGTGCGAAGTCGGTGGGATTCTTTTTTTCTTCATTTTTTTCAACCCTGGCTCCTTCTTTTAATCCTTCTATATCTATATTGCCGAGCTTGCCGTAGTTTTTAAAAAGAGATGTGTCAAAGTATACTCCATCACTTGTTACGTATGTGTAGCCCTTCTCCTCAAGAGTTTGTATAAAAATTATTTGCTCTTGTATATATTTTGTAGCACGAGGAAATGATATACTGTTGATATCAATATTTAATCTCTCTAAGTCTGTTAAAAATAATTTAGTGACCTCCTTGGCTATATCTTGAACTTGTCTACCCTCAGAGGCTGCTACCTTCTCCATTCTGTCAGCTCCTATGTCTGCATCTCCATCGTTGTCTCCTGTAAGGTGCCCTACATCCGTAATATTTATTACTCGCTTAACTTCGTAATCGTTAAAAGAGAGCACTCTAGCAAGAGTATCAGTGAACACCATTGCTCGCATATTGCCTATGTGCTGCTCGCTATATACCGTAGGACCACAGCTATACATTTTCACAACTCCGGGCTGCAAAGATTTAAACTCCTCTTTTTTGCCAGACATTGAGTTGTATAGGTAAATTTTCATGTTTAGAGTTTAGAGCCAACCCTTATGTCTGAAGTATAAGAACATTAAAAATGTGGCAAAGCCCATTAGCCCCATAACAATCCAGAAGTCATTTACAGAGCCCACTAGAGGTGTGTCTTTGGTATTCATTCCAAATATAGAGGCAATAAGCGAGAGAGGGAAGGTAACAAAGGCAAGAATTGTAAATATCTTCATAACCTCATTTTGCTTGGTAGAGAGTAGTGAGTTATTGGTCTCACGTAACTCCGTGAGTGTTTGCCACAACCTAGTGACATGCTTAAGCGCTCTGTAGTATACATCTTCTAGTGCTCGCACTTGCCTCTTATAAGCCACTCCTGCAAATTCTGGAGCTACTGTCTCCAGAGACTTAAGCACCTCCTGATGTGGATCTAGTGCCTGTTTAAAGTTTAAAATATCACGTCCAACCTTAGACAACGAGATGACCATCTCACGCTCGTGCCCCTCAAAGATATCCTCCTCGATATCCTCTAGGTCGTCACGTATTTGGTCTATCTCGTGCTCTACAGAGCGGTACATCCTCCTGGTAAGAGCAAGAAAAATGCTCATAGCATCCTCATTAAGATTGTTATCTTCTAGCTCTACATTTATGTCAAAGATCTTTTCGAACTTATGAAAGGTGTCTATTTGTTCGTAGCGTACTGTAATTAAGAACCTGCTGCCTATTATAAAGTCTACCTCTTGCTCTTTAGATTCGTGAGTTCTTTTGCGCGCAGGGAAGTGGAGTACAAGATAAAGATAATCCTCATGTACGTCTACATGCGGCTTCATGGAGGGTAACAGTAGCTCGTTAGCTACATGTGGCGTTATCTCAAATTCGTCCATCACTTTGCGGACCTCTTCTGGGCGTGGAGATTCTAAATCTACCCATGTAAACTCTTTGTAGTTGTGGCGATGTATCATTGTACATAGTGTATAGCTTATATCGAAATAATCAACATATACTTGGTTATAACTACATAAAGGATTCAAAAGGACATTATTTAGTGTAGTTAAGCCTTAGTTTTGTATATCATGTCCTTTAGATTTCTATCTATCCAACTTCATTTAGTACGCCTTTACGTCTTGCTTGACAGAGTATCACTTAGCCATATAATGCAACTAAGTAACTTGCTCTTTGGGTGCGCGGCTCTTTAAATAACTTGTAACTACTCTTCGGAGTGAATTAATAGAATTACTATTTTATCAAAATGAATAAATTACTAAGAAACTTGTCGCTGGCTTCATTTATTGTTGCGATTCTTCTGGTGGCTCCCGTAGCGAATGCCGACACCAACACCAACATAGTAGAGCAATGTGGTAATGTACAAGTTGAAATTAAAGGATTCGGAGCTGGACTAATGTATCAACCTCGCCCTATAGCAATTGCAGGAGAGCGTCTCTCTGCAGTAAATATATCTGAGGGATGTGCGGTAGTATCTTGGGTTACAGATATGCCTGCGACTAGTCAAGTTATCTTTGCAGAAGCTGATGAAGTGATAAATATGGACGCTACGAAGGAGAACTTGGGTTTTGCCAAAGCTACACCACAAAATAATAGTGCTTATGTAGTACATAACGCTATACTAAAGGGCCTAACACCTGGTAAAGCGTACATATATCGCGTGGTCTCTCGCTCTCATCCTAGTGCAATACCTAGCGTAAGTGAGCCATATATACTTATAGTACCAGAGGCAATTACATTGCCCGGTCCTATCTCTGTAGCGCCTATTGCCTGGGTACCACCTTCTACTACCTCTACTACAGTACCAGCCGTAGTAGAAGTTGAAAGTACTACAACAATAACCACAGATTTACTTTATCAAGACTCTACCGAAGAAGTAGCTGCTACCTCTGCAACAACCTCCTCTATATTAAATAATGTACCAGCAGCTATAACAGCAGCTGTGAACATAGACAAAGGAGCTAAAAAAGATGGTGGCGGCTCATTTTGGTTGCGACTTAAGCAAGCATTCTCCTTCTTTGGTGGAAGCAGTGTAGCTACAGAGTCACAACTTGCCGCTGCACCAACAGGGGAGACGGTATCCAAAGAGGGTACAGTAATAGATGCCAGTGGTCTTGTAGCACGTGCTGGATTCCTCATTCCTACGTTATTTATCTTGCTATTTATCTTCTTAATCCAGCAAATAGCTCTACCAATGATAGGCATAATTGTAGAGCGTCCACTAGTATTTTGGATGTTCTCTGTAATAGTTGTAGCTATTGCAGCTGGTCTACTAAAGTACTACAAGATAACCCTTGTGATGATTGCTGTATTTTTGGCATTACTTGCATGGTACTTGCTAAGTGAGGCCGAAGGTGAGGTGGGTGATAAGGTAGAAAAAGCTACAGAAAACAAGGATCCCCAACAAAAAACACTGGTAAAAACTACATAAGTTGCCCTCTACAACTTAGTAGTGTATAAAAGCACCATGAATCCCGTTAGAAATACATAACGGACGTAGTATTTTGTTTTGACATGGAAAATCAATTAAGTAAAGTAATTTCTAACGGGATGAATTCTAAGCTTATGGTGCTTTTATCGGTGTTTGTAGGCCTGCTCATAGGTATGAATTTGCTTGGAGGCAAGATTGTAAACTTCTTTGGAGTTGCGGTATCCGTAGGAATCTTTATGGTGCCAATAACCTTTCTTATTACAGATATAGTTGCAGAGGTATATGGCAAAAAAACGGTACAGTGGTTTATATACGGCGGAGTTATTACACTTTTAATGATTCTTGCGTTTATATGGCTATTTGTAACGCTAGAGCCACACGCACGTTACACCTTCAACAAAGAATATATTACAATTTTCGGCTTATCTACACGTATTATAATTGCAAGTATTGTGGCTTTTATGATTTCTCAAATGCACGACATATTTGCCTTCGAATATTGGAAGAAGAAGACGAATGGTAAGAAGCTATGGTTACGCAATAACCTCTCCACGATTGTCTCGCAAATGCTCGATACTATTATTTTTATGTTTATCGCCTTTTATCAAATTACACCAAAGTTTACTGCTGCATTTATCATCTCTCTCGCCATTCCTTATTACTTGTTTAAGGTGCTCTTTGCAATTATAGACACCCCTCTCGTTTACCTCGGTGTCAAATGGTTAAAAAAATAACAAATGGTCTAGGAGTTTCCTAGACCATTTGTTATTGGGCATTGTTGTTGACACCTGAATAGAAATGTATCGCAAGTTTTTTAATCGTTGACTTTGTGCCGCAGTGGCGTATAAATCAAAGTATAAACATAGTGCGCATGGTCATAGATACAAAATGTGACTGGCGCTTAGTGCGTTAGTAATTTATTAACAACCATTTATTAACTTTATAAATAATTATGATTACTCAAATTTCTCTTAATAAAATTTTCACTACACTCATGACAGTGTTGTTTATCGTTGCATTTCTTGCAACTGCACAAATCGCAAATGCGGCAATAAATCAAATTGCAATTACGCAGCCAAACGGTGGTGAATATTGGAATGGCACAAAAATAATAAAATGGTCTTGTGATGATGATGGCGGCTCACCACTCTGTACCGAGGTGGTTGTGGACAATCTGCTATATTCACCAGATGGCGGCACAACTTGGGAAACGGTTGGGTATCTAGGCGGTTCCTTAAAAGCAAGTGATGGTGCAGTTGGTTTTTCATGGGATACCACTGGTAATACTCAAGCAATAAATGGACTTATACGAATAGTTGCAAACTCATCCGCGATAAATGATGAAAGTGATGCTTCATTTACTGTCGACAACACAGA
>CAZWKW010000020.1:0-8982 GCA_964634115.1 uncultured Candidatus Saccharibacteria bacterium
CCCACTCCATTTGAGGAAAGGAGATTGTAGCGCTTGCATCTGTACTTGTGCTTACAGAGTATTTGTATATGGGTGTACCGCCGTTGTCTCCTATTGTTTTATTACCACGCAAATCAAAGTCTACATTCGGTAGTGGTATTGGTCCGGCTTCGTACACTATTTTCCAATCTTCTATTGTGGGAGTTGTGGTAGTGCTCGTTGTTGTAAGGCTTGCTCCAATGGAGAGTGCCGAGTACGTGCTGGTGGCAAGAGCAGAGATATCCAGAGGAGAGGATGTAAAGCCAGTAGCATTGCCCGGTAAGTCGGCATCAGGCACAAGAGCAAGAGAACTGTCGTAAATATGATATGTAATATAGGTGTCGGGTGGTGTCGTGTCGTTCCAGCTCACCTCGCTCCATGCGTATATATACTGGTGTGTGGTAGACGTGGCGACGGCACTACCAGAGAGCTCGTAACCATCACTGCCGGTGGTAAGTTGCACGCCACCATCTATAACAACTGTATTTGTAGAGGTTGCGATATTGCTGGTATCGGTAAATAAATCCTCCCACTCATATTCGCGTATAGCCTCGAAGGTACTTATAACGAGTGAGCCAAGCAGATCTATGAAGAAGTCTTTAGACGTTGTAAGGCTCTCGGCAACAGTAAGGTGTCCTGGGTTAGGGCTTGGGTTGCCCGCATCGGCATCGTAAGTTTTGCTTGTACTATATCCATTTTTTGTAACTGTAATCTGATAACTCGCCGCCGCCGGAGAGCCGGGGAAAAGTACTTTACCATCTTCATTCGTATAAGTTGTTACGTCTATTGCCGGATCTGCTTCATTATTTACTATATGCACCTCCGCACTCTCCACTGCATTTACACTCGCGTCAAATACACTTATAGAGAGCGAGCCACCACCCTCCAGAGACTCTATGGAGACTGGTGCAAAATTAGATACAAGCACAACCTGCTTGGTGTTGTTATGTGATGTCCAGCTTACCTCTACTCTCGCTCGTTTATAATCTGCAGTAATACCGTTTTCATCATCGTTACCCAGTCCATCTTGTGGAGCATCTACGTACTGCACAAGTGTGCGGCGCGTAAAGTCTAGATTATTTAAAGAGACAGTTTCTAATTGTTCCAGGTTGCCTGCCGGTATACCACCAACCGTGCCTATATCATTGTAAGCAACGCTGCGAATGTACTCCATGCGCTCATTGGCAAGCGCCGTAGCACCCACTCGTGCTTTGTTGTCGTAGGAGAGCTTAGTGCCTACTTGAAGGACCGCGAGAAAGCCACTAAACACAACAAGCATAATCGCAGAGCCCACTATTACATCAAGTAGTGATGAGCCTTTCTTTTTTGTTAGTTTGTAGTTACTCATATTGTAACTGTAAAATTAAAGGGCATCACCAAGACTGTAAATTGGTGCAATCATAGCAATGGCGAAGAATCCAACGGCACCACCAACGATAAGCATGAGGAAGGGCTCTATAATAGTACTCATGTCTTTCGTCTTCTGCTCCACCTCACTCTCGTAAAACTCTGCAATATTTTGTAATAGCTCTGGTAGTGCTCCTGTCTCCTCTCCTACGGCCACCATCTCTGTTACAAGTGGAGGAAATAGGTGCTCATTTTTAGAGAATGTTTCTGAGAGTTGCGCACCTTTTTTGATATTTCCCGCTGCTTTTTCTAACACCTCTGCGTGATAGTGGTTACCCATAACGTCGGCACTTATTATAAGAGCAGAGATAAGGTCTACGCCAGAGGAGAGCAATGAGGCAAAGGTGCGAGCCATGCGAGCAGAGTTTATCTCTCTTGAGAGGTCGCTTATAACAGGGATTTTGAGTACTAGCCAATCAAGTCCAAGTTGACCATACTTAGTTTTAGGAATTGTGATTAAGCTCATCACAAATACTAAAAAGCCCAGTGAGGTAAGTATTACATGATTTTTTAATGCATTTGAGATTGCAATAATAGCCTCTGTGCTCGCAGGCAGGTCGGCATTAAGCTCTGCAAAGGTTGCCGAGAGGCTTGGTACCACCTTTATCATCATGAGTATCCCAATACCTACGATAGCCACCACGATAATAGACGGGTACATCATCGCACCCTTGATTTTCTTTTTTAAAGTATAGGCACGCTCTAGTTGGTCTGCCACTGTGCGCAGAGAGCCAGCAAGTTCACCACTCTCCTCTCCTGCGCGTACCATAGCTATAAAGATACGCGAGAAGATACGAGGAAACTTGGCAAGAGATTCGTTTAGGGTTGTGCCACCCTGTATATCTGAGCGAATTTGCATCAATATTCTTTTTAGTTTTGGATTCTTAGCTTGGCGCTCGCTTACAGAGAGGGCACGGGTAATAGTTAACCCTGCCTTAACCATAGCAGCCAGATTATTGGCAAATACAATTTTGTCGTGCTCTTTAATTGTAGAGAGTCTTGAGTTCCAGTATTTTAGTGTCCACTTTTCTCTACTGCTATTGCTTACAGATACAACTTTGCCACCCTCCTTGCGTATATGTCTGTATACATCAAAGCGGTTCTCTGCGTCTATTTTGCCAGTGTACACCTCTGTACCCCTGCGTGCTTTGTATGTAAATTTTGTCATTATCTTTTATTCACTTACAACTCTCAACACCTCCTCTATACTTGTCATGCCCTGCACCACCTTAAATACACCATCCTCTAGCATGGTTAGCATGCCCTCCTTGCGCGCTTGCTCCTCTATTTTATCTGTTGGTGCTCCACTAAGTATCAATTCTTTAATCGTTTCTGTTACTGGCAGTATCTCTTGGATACCTCGTCTACCCTTGTACCCATCCTTACAATCTTCGCTCGAGGTCTCTCTATTAAATTCTATATTCTTCCATGTGGCGTTAGCTGGCACTATCTTTTCTTCTTTTACTGCCTTAAGTACTGTGCCAAGGTCTACCAGCTCATCTAGTGCACGCACCTCCTTTGTAGTAAGTTTGTAAGCTTCTTTTTTTGGACAGAGCAAGCGTATAAGTCGCTGCCCTACTATTACTTGTAATGTTGAGGCCAACAAGAAGGGCTCTATACCCATGTCCATCAGGCGCGGTATAGCACCAGCCGCAGAGTTGGTGTGTAAGGTAGAGAGTACCAAGTGCCCGGTAAGTGCGGCATTTACTGCTAGCTCCGCAGTTTCTTTATCGCGTATCTCACCTACCATTATGATATCTGGGTCTTGTCGCACAAGGGAGCGCAAGCCAGTAGAGAAGGTAAAGCCAATGTCGGGGCGTACCTGTGTTTGGTTTATTCTTTGCATTTGGTACTCGATTGGGTCCTCTACTGTAGATATATTTACATCTGGGGTATTAAGAATATCGAGTATTGTATAGAGTGTAGTGGACTTACCAGAGCCGGTAGGGCCTGTTACAAGTATTAGGCCTGTCTTTTTGCGGGTGGCGTCGTGCGTGCGCTCTAGCCCCTCCCCGTGAAAACCTAGTGAGTCTAGGGTAAAGCCAGAGACGTCCTCACGTAAGAGCCGCATTACCGTCTTCTCTCCATAGTAGGTAGGGAGTATAGAAACACGAAAAGAGACGCGGTCGCCACCAGTCTCCATGCGAAAGCGCCCGTCTTGAGGCAAGCGCTTCTCATCAAGGCGTAAGTTAGAGAGCACCTTAATACGTGCAGTAATAGGTGCGGCAGCATTTTTAGAGAGCTGCATTGCGTCGTGGAGTATCCCATCTATACGATAGCGCACAAGCACGGCCTCTTCTTGTGGCTCTATGTGTATGTCGGAGGCGTCTTGTACTATGGCGTGGCGCAGCAGTGAGTCTACAACTCGCACAGCTGGTATACCTTCTGCAATTTTGCGCAGGTCACTCTCTGAGGCGTCGTCTGCGACATTAGAGTTCTCCAATCTTTTAGTCTCGTTAGAGATTACGTCTCCCAGCTCGTCTTTAAGAGACTTTTGATATTGGCGGAGTGCACTCTTTATAGAGTCGGCATCTGTAAGACGTGGCAAAATTTTAAGGCGTGTCTTTTTCTTTACAAAGTCTATGGCAGCAAGGTCGTCGGTGTCTAGCATTGCCACTTCCAGCTTGTCGTCATCTTGCTTGAAGGCCACGATATTGTTACGTCGCGCGATTGGCTCAGGTATCATTGCCAAGGTCTCCAGGTCTACCTTAGTACGAGTAAGGTCTACAAAAGGAATACCTAAAATATATGCATAAGTACGACGCAGGTCGTCCTCTCCCACCTTGCCCGAGGAGATAAGCATCGAGCCTACGTCTTTGTCTTCCTTTAGAGCCTTTTTGCTGTAGGTGTCAAAATCCTTCTTAGAGACGAGTCCAGAATCAGCAAGAAAATCCTTGAGTTGTTCCTCATTTATATACACGTTGCACTTATTATAACAGACACATGCACAAGATGAGTGTAACAACCTGTGAGTAACGAGCTACAAATTACCGCGCAAGCGCTCGGCACCGAGCACACGCTCTATTGCCATCTCGTAGCTTACAGTGCGAGCAGTTTTGTCTTGCTTCTTTACCCTCTTTGCCACCTTGTCGCAAGTGTTCAACAGCTTCTTCTCCAGCTGCTTGTTTACCTCCTCCTCACTCCAATAATCATTGCTTGCATTTTGTACCCACTCAAAGTAAGAGACAACCACACCACCCGCGTTGGCGAGTATATCTGGAATTACAATAACACCACATTTTTTAAGTATCGCATCCGCCTCTTTAGTTACTGGAGCGTTTGCCATCTCTAGTATTACGCTGGCTTTTACGTCTTCTGCGTTTTCTTTTGTGATCTGATTTGCAAGTGCTGCTGGTATTAGTATGTCTACATCTGTGGTTAGCAAATCCTCTCCCTTTATTTCTTCGCCACCGGTAAATCCACCGCATTGATTATTATCCTTCTTCCAATCTTTAAGAGCTTCTATATCTAGACCATCTTTATTGTACACAGCACAGTACGCATCACTCACTGCCACCACCTTGTACCCCCAATCAGAGAGAATCTGTGCCATATGCCCCCCCACGTTGCCAAAGCCCTGTATTGCCACAGTTAAGTCTTTAGACTCTTTATTTAAAGAGTCCTTTCTATAATGTTCAAGCACAAATGCACCACCGAGTGCCGTGGCCTTCTCTCTCCCTTCTGAGCCACCTAGCTCTAGTGGCTTACCTGTTACCACTCCAGGCTCGAAGTGGCCAACAATCTTTGCATACTCATCTACAAACCACGCCATAACTTGCGCATTTGTGTTTACATCGGGCGCGGGTATATCTGTGTGAGGGCCAATAAGCTTGTGTGCACCCCGTACAAAGCCTCTCGTAAGGCGTTCCAATTCTCTCTCACTGAGATTACTTGGGTCTACCTCTATACCACCCTTAGCTCCACCGAAGGGCACCTCCAAGAGGGCAGTCTTAAGAGTCATTAAAAATGCGAGTGTCTTTACCTCTTCTAGGTCTACATGTGGATGATAGCGTATACCTCCCTTTGTGGGCCCAAGTGCATCGTTGTATTGCACGCGATACGCATTAAAAATCTTAACTTCGCCAGAGTCCATACGTACTGGTATTGCAAATGTAAATACGCGCTGCGGCCTATCCAAGAGCTCTAGCTCAGCAGCGCTAAAGGCTTCGGTACTCTCTATCTCCCCTAACCGCGCATCGCAGTCTATGCACACATTTGCATCATCTTTGTTTATTTTTGTCATTCTTGGCATTGTACACCCAGCTACTGTACACAAACAAGTGTATAACTGTATTTTCTTGCTTTTTTCACTAATATTGATATACTATCCGCACAGTTGAATAACAGATTATGGAAGTCCGGCACGAGCCGGTCTTTTTATTAAATTATTAAAAGAATAAATAGTTAATTATGTTTGATTTAAAAGTTATAAACTCTGTCCTCTCCGAGCTTGAGGAGGAGCGCGGTATACCCGCAGAGAAGATGATAGAGGCCATAGGCATGGCACTTGCAGCAGCGTACAAGAAGGAGTACGGCAAGCGTGGGCAGATTATACGTGCCAACTTTAACAAAGACACTGGCGATCTAGAATTTAACCAAATAAAGATTGTAGTAGACGATACATTGGTGCGTGTAGAGGAGGAAGGCGAAGAGGCTGAGGCAGAAGATCGCGAGGAGGGCGATGACAGACCCCGATTTAACCCAGAGCACCACATAATGCTCGCAGATGCCAAGATGATTAAGAAAGACGTAGAGCTAGACGACGAATTGGAGTTTCCACTTGAGTCTAAAGGCGACTTTGGTCGTATTGCAGCACAAACCGCTAAGCAGGTGGTGATGCAGAAGCTGCGCGAGGCAGAGAAAATTTCAATTCTTGAGGAGTTTGGAGAGAAGGAAGGCGAGATAGTAGTAGGTAACGTACAGCGCTTTGAGCGTGGTAACCTATATGTAGACCTTGGACGTACAGTAGCAGTGTTACCGTATGAAGAACAAATACCAGGTGAGCGATACCGCCAAGGTGAACGCATAAGAGCATTACTTTACCATGTAGACGAGTCTCCACGTGGCACATTCCTTAAGCTTACCCGCGCAAGTGGCGACTTCTTAATTAAGCTGTTTGAGACAGAGTCTCCCGAGCTTGCGGCAGGCACTATAGAGATTAAAAAGGTGGCACGCGAGGCAGGTAGTCGCTCTAAGTTAGCTGTGGTAACACACGATGACCATATAGACCCGGTTGGTGCACTTGTAGGGCAACGCGGAGTGCGTGTTTCTACAGTTACAAGTGAGCTTGGTGGCGAGAAGATTGATATAATAGAGTGGTCAGATGATATACAGGAGTTTATAGAGAGCGCTCTCTCGCCTGCAGAGGTGTTAAGTGTAGACATTAATGAGGAGGATAAGCACGCAACAGTGGAGGTGCTAGAAGATCAGCAATCACTAGCTATAGGCCGCGGCGGGCAAAATGTGCGCCTAGCAGCTAAGCTCACAGAGTGGAAGATAGACATACATTCTGAGGCTAATGAGAAGACAGAAGATGTGGGAGAAGAAGAGAAGTCTGCAGAACCAGCAGAACCAGTATCCACAGACCAAGAGCCAGAGGAGGAAAAAAACTCAAAATAACATGATACAATATGGTCATTAATTAGTAACTTAATTTTTATGACTACACAAAAATTTATAATAAATCATATAGTTGTGGTACTCGGCGCTATTGCCTTGCTCTTTGCAGGCAGCTTAGCCTATGCTAGCCCTGGTGATGGGGAGCACCCAGTGCGTGCCAAGGCCTTACAAAAGGCTAAGCAAATTAAGGCTCGTGCAGTAGGAGCAACAGATGGCGTTGCCTGCACTGCAGATGCTAAAGTTTGCCCAGATGGTACATCTGTTGGTAGAGTTGGACCAAAGTGCGAATTTGCAAGGTGTCCTGGAACAGAGCGTAAAGACAAGGCACGCAATGTATTTAAAAGACTAAAAACAGAAAGAGACGATCAAGTAGCAGATTGGCAACGCAAGAAAGATACAGTACGTGGTGAGACTAGAGAACTTCGCGAGCATGTAAAAGAGCGCCGCGGAGAAGTGAGAGATACAGTTAAAGAAAAGCGTGCAGAGGTAAAAGAGGCTCTTGATGCAGCAGAAACCCCAGAAGAGAGACAGGCAATTTTAGAAGAGGCTCGTGCCAAGAAAGCAGAATTTAAAGAGAAAATAAAAGCAGAGCGCAAAGAGTTGCGTGAGAAAGTAAAGGGACGCATATCGGAGCATGTACAGCAAGTAATTAAGCGCCTTGACGCAATGCATGACAGATTGGCACAAATAAACACTCGTATTCAGTCTCATTTAGACAAGTTGGTAGAGCGTGGAGTAGACACAAGTGGAGCACAGAGCTATCTAGACACCGCTAAGGCTGCTGTCTCTGACGCTGGAGACTCGGTACGTGCTGCCAAAGCACTCATAGAGGAGGCTGTAAGCGCAGAGAATCCCGCAGAGTACAGAGAGAGTGTACGTGCAGCAATGCGAGCCGCAATTGCAGGTGTTAAGGATGCAAAGAAGGCAATCCAAGAGGCAGTGCGTGCAGCAAAGAACTTAGCAACACAATAAAATTATTATTAAATTAAGTTTTATGGAAAACTACAACGAAGAAACAACAAATCAACCAGAGCAACAGAGTAATCTTGGGCAGGAGCCGGCTCAAGAAGATGATAATTATGGAGCAGAAGCTACAAGTGAGGGTGGTAGCATGTTTAAGATTGGTTCTATTATCGTAATCTTGGCTATTGTTGTATTTGGCGGACTATACCTATGGGGTGCTGTGGCAGATAAAGATAGTTATGGAGAAGAAAATGATATGGGACTCTTTGACGAAGATTTTGGAATAGGAGAAACCCAAGTGGTTGCACCTGGATCTACCGTCGATGAGGCGCTAAAAGATGTAAATGACGCTGTTGCAGAGCAGTTAGGTACACAAGGCACATCAAATGACCTAGGTAGTATAGAGGCGGATCTTAATGCATCAGACCTTGGTGACGTTAACTTAGATAACCTAGGCTTTTAATTTAAAATTCTAGGATGTTAAAAACACGCGCCGGCTTCGCCGGCGCGTGTTTTTATGCTACACTCCCCTACCATGACAGATTCAAAAAATACAACGTACACAGACTTAAAAGTTAAGGAGCTCGGTGGCTCTGAGGTGGAGCTTTGTGCAGCCTTGCCAGCAAATGTGCTCGATGAGGCGTACAAAAAGGCACTCAAGAAGCTTGGTGAGAACGCCAAAATGAAGGGCTTTCGCCCTGGGCATGTACCAGAGGCCGTGCTACTTAAGGAGTTTGGCGAGGGTTATGTACTAGAGACTGCCGCTCAAGACGCACTAAGTAAAGTATATCCAGAAATAATAGTTAAGGAGAAGATAGTGGCAATCGGTCAGCCGCAAATACAAATTAAGAAGCTCGCACTAGGCAACCCGCTAGAGTTTAGCGCTAAAACGGCAATAATGCCTGAGTTTAAATTACCGGACTATGCAAAAATAGCGGAAAAGGCGTTTAGCGCGAAGGCGGATTTGGAAGTGTC
>CAZWKW010000021.1:0-8554 GCA_964634115.1 uncultured Candidatus Saccharibacteria bacterium
TTCCTTTATCCTTACCTGCGATTACTATTATTTTGTCTCCTTTCTTAATCTTCATATTTTTTATTACAAAATCTCTGGTGCTAGAGAACCTATTTTTTGGTATCCTGCCTCTATTACCTCGCGTGGTATCGGACCAAATACACGGTTGGCGCGTGGCTCTTTCTTATCCTTCTCTACTATTACCACTGCATTGTCGTCAAAGCGGATGTACGAGCCATCCTTACGTCTATAAGGCTTTACCTGGCGCACTACTACTGCACGTAATACATCTTTCTTCTTCACTAGTTTGCGTGGCTCTGCACTCTGTACTGCTATCACGACCTCCTCACCAAGCCTTGCGTATCGCTTCTTAGAGCCACCAAGCACCTTGAAGATGCGTCCGATTTTACCTCCGGAGTTGTCTGTTATTTTTACTATACTCTGTGACTGCAACATGATTATTTTACTAACTTAAAATGCTTATTCTTAGAGATTGGCTTTGTCTCTTGGATAGTCACCTTGTCACCAACGCTTGCTGTGTTACCAACATCGTGTACAAGATACTTCTTAACCTTTTTTATAAACTTCTTGTACTTAGGATGCTTAACAAAGCGTGACACCGCAACCTTCGTAGTGTCAGTTGAGCCTCCAGCTATCACTACGCCTTGCAAAGTTTTGCCTGCCTGCGCAGATATGTCTTTTTCTGTATTTGTATTTTCTGTCATATTTATAAAGTTTATAGGTTGGTAGATTCTACACGCTTACGCAACTCGGTCAAGACCTGCGCCACTGTTTTACGTAAATTTCTGCCCTCTTTTACATTGCGTATCTTAGAGCCAGCAGAGTTGAAGCGAAACTCGCGTATCTTCTCGCGAGACTCTTTTAGAACTTTTTCTAAATCTTTGATACTTTTTTTCTTTAAATCTGTCATATTATACTCTTGCTACTACCTTTGTATTAACAGCCAACTTTGTACCTGCCTTGCGAAGTGCCTCGCGTGCAATATTCTCTGGTACACCATCTACCTCAAACATTACTCGCCCTGGGCGCACATCAAACACATAACCCTGTGGGTCTCCCTTACCCTTTCCCATACCTACCTCAGCTGCTTTGGCGGTATATGGTCTATCTGGAAATACGCGTATCCACATTTTACCAGCCTTGCCCATTGTGCGCACTATACAGCGACGTGCTGCCTCTATTTGGTTAGAGGTAACACGTGCCTGTGTTATTGCCTTAAGCCCAAAAGAGCCGAAGGAGACTGTAACTCCTCTGGTGTCTGGGCGAGCAAGCTTTTTTGCATTTTTTCTGCCTGTTTGCCACTTTCTGAATTTTACCTTTTTAGGAAACAACATATTAATTATTTATCAAAAACTTCACCGCGGTAAATCCAAACTTTTATACCCAACTTACCTTGCGGTATCATGGCATATTCGCTTGCGTAGTCTATGTCACTACGCAGTGTTTGTAGTGGTACTCTGCCCTTACGCACCTGCTCTGCTCGTGCCATATCTGCACCACCAAGCCTGCCTGCTATGCGTATACGTACACCCTTCACATCCCTGTTTGCCATTACTTTCTCTATTGTCTGCTTCATTATGCGTCTGTGTGGCATGCGCTTCTCTAGCCCCTCTGCTATCATGTACGCTACTATGGCAGCGTGAGACTCTGGTGAGCGCACTTCTTCAACATCTAATTTTATTTTTGGTAATGTATCCCCAAGCTTAAGTTTCTTAAGCTCCTTGTTTATATCGTTTAAGAGCTTTTCGCTCTCCTCTCCGCTACGACCTATTACCATACCTGGTCGAGATGTCTGTATAGTAAGCCTCAGAGTATTAGCGTCACGGTCAATCTCTATAGAGTTAACATAAAATCCGCGTAGACGCTTTTTTAAGTATTCGCGAATGGTTGTGTCTACTTTTAGGTTGGTTCTATAAGTTGCCTTGTCGGCACCAAACCAGCGCGATTTCCAATCTCGTATTATACCTAGTCTATGTGCATATGGATGTACTGTGTGTGTCATAATAAATGGTTTTATTTCTTTTCTGCTAGGTTTAACGTTACCTTGCTTGAGCGCCTGCGAAATGGTGCAGCCCTACCAAATGCCCTTGGGCGCCAACGTCGCATAGAGATTCCTTGATCTACAAATATATCTTTAATAATTAAATCTTTAGCCTCCTTGCCCTGAGTCTGTGCGTTAGCAAGTGCAGATTCTAGCATTTTCTTAATTGCTGGTGCAGATTTCTTATCCATAAACGAGAGAATCGTACGAGCGCGAAGTGCCTCCATACCTCGCACCAAATCAGCCACAAGGCGTACCTTGCGTGGTGATTGTCTATAATTTTTAAGGTAAGCTTTCATAATGTTTATGCTGCTGCCTTAGCTGCCTTAGCTGCCGCTATCTCAGAGTCCTTCTTCTTCTGTTCTAGCTCCTTCTGCATCTTACCACCGTGCTTACGGAAGGTCTTAGTGGGAGAGAATTCACCAAGCCTGTGCCCTACCATGTCGTCTGTTACTAGTACATCTATAAAATCGCGACCGTTGTGTACAGCAAAAGTGTAACCCACAAAGTCTGGGGATATCTGGCTTCTGCGTGCCCATGTCTTAATAGGGCCACCTTCTGGCTTAGCATTGGAAACCTTCTTAAGAAGCTTCTCATCTACATATGGACCCTTTTTTACTGATCGTGTCATAATTAAAAGCCGCTCCCTATGAGCGCCCTGATATATTACCCGCAAGAGTACTCAAAGTCAACTTGCCGCAGCCCATTCAATAACTCCACCTGTGAGCAACAATAAACCATTTATTGGAACTTTGTGTATAATGTGTGTTATGAAAGAAGGCATGCAAAATAGAACCGTGCGATGGACAGAAAGTTCACGTAATACCAGTGATATAGAGCACGTGAGAAAAAACTCTCGGCGAATGCTTGGTCACGAGATAGAAGCAGAAATAACAAAATCACCAATATATGAGCGGTTAATTGGGAGAATCCCGATTTTGAGAAATTATCTAGATTCAAGTATCTTAGAAAAAATACTACATGAAAAACAAACTAAAATAATTGACTTCCTTAATGAATCTGGAGTAGATACATCAAATATACATTGGTTAGAAGTAAATCGTATTATCTTTAAGGAAGATATGAGCTGCAAAGGAGTATGGAACCCAGTTCGTGAATCAATAAGTTTGCGTGGAACAAGAAAAAATATAGGTAAAGAAATCGGGCACACATTAACGCATGAGCTGTTACATAGTGTCTCTAGAAATTCTAACTACGAGTCTGTGAAAGGCGGTGGAGAAATTAACACATTGTCTGGCAAATCCGGAATAGCAACAACAATAAATCAATTTAAACGCAAGGAAGATTCTGAACAAGTCGCAGCCAAAGATATTAGAAACCTTAACTTGTTTAATGCATTAAACGAAGCTATCACGGAACTAATTACAATGCACATAGAGCAAATCCATTACGGCTCTTATGCAAAAGAAGTGCGTCTTCTTGAGCAAATAATCAAATCTATTGCCATAGGTAAATTATCTCCCACAGAAAATGGGCAAGAAATGAGGAAACGACTCCAAAAAACAGAGCGAGAGGTATTTAACATGTTCGTAAAAACCTATATACAAGGTTGGAGTAAAGAATTGAAAAAAGAAATCCTAGAAAACTTTGGAGAGAATGCACTTTTATTACTTTCTAAATTAGATGCTGGAGACCTACGAGATGGCTCTACACGCAAAAATCTTACAAAATATTTTAGCTGTAACAGGCATGTACTAAAGGCACGTAAGGAAGAATAAAAATTACTCACCATAGATACACGAATCCTCGCCATTCACAGAGATTCTACTCACAAGTAACCTTCTACACAGTAACTACCGTAAGTGTGTTTGTCTCACCTGGCTTACCAAATATGCTGCCAGATACTACTACTATTTTATCTCCATTTTTAGCGAGGCCACTCTTCTTAGCAGCACGTGCCGCGAGCTTAGTTGCATCATTCCACACTCGCAATGTGCCCATGCGTACGGGTATCGCGCCAAACAATATGGACGTCTGCCTTAGAGTGCTCTCGTGCCTACTCATAACAAGAATAGGTTGTTTAATACGAAACTTGGCAATCATTCTTGCACTTGCTCCTGTCTCGGTGAGAGCTACTACCACCTTTGCAGATACATCAGCTGCAATTTGTGCAGCATGGTGCGCAACAGCCTCGTTTGTATATTTACAAATATCAATGGTTCTCATCTTATTAAGACGTTTTGTAAACTTCATATGAGCTTCCGTATCATGCGCAATACTGGCCATAGTCTCTACCGTCTCTAATGGATAGTTTCCCATCGCTGTCTCTCCAGAAAGCATCACTGCATCCGCACCATCTAGGATTGCATTTGCAACGTCTGACACCTCTGCGCGGGTAGGTACTGGGCTCTCTGTCATACTCTCTAGCATTTGTGTAGCCACTATTGCAGGCTTGCCGAGCTTGTTTGCCTTCTTTACCATTTCTTTCTGTAGCATCGGTACCTTCTCTGCCCCCACCTCTACAGCCAAGTCACCGCGCGCTACCATTATTGCGTCTGTAGCTTCTAAAATCTCATCTAAGTTGATAATCGCATTACTTGTTTCTATCTTAGTAATTACCATTGCATTAGAACCCTTCTCCTTAAGTACCTTTTTTAGCGCTTTCACGTCGCGAGCAGACTGCACAAATGAGAGCGCCACAAACTCTACATTATGCTCCAATCCAAATTCTAAGTCTTGCTTATCTTTTGTAGTAAATGCACTAAGAGAGAGCGTAGTATCTGGTAAATTTATTCCTCGTCGCCCTGCAATCTTACCTCCATAACGAACCTTACAGTATATATCTGTACCTTGTACCTTCCTCACCACCAACTCTTGCTTGCCATCGTTAAGAAGTATCCTGTGTCCACGCTCCACATCTTTGGGTAAGCCCTTATAGTTAACACTCATGCGCTCAGCAGTACCCACAATTTTTTTAGTTGTGAGTATAATCTCTGCCCCTTTTTTAAGAATAGCAAATTCACTCTCTAGGTCTCCGGTGCGTATCTTGGGGCCACCGAGATCTTGCATAATTGCTGTGTATTTACCCAATTTCTTAGCAACCTTGCGAACAAGGTCTAACTTCTCGTAATGCTCGGCAAAGTCTCCGTGAGAAAAGTTCAGACGAGCTACGTTGAGTCCTCCTTTAATCATGCGCTCCAGCATCCGCGCACTAGTAGATGCCGGACCAATTGTTGCTATTATTTTTGTCTTTTTTTGTTGCTTCATTTTTGTATTATAACACTATATTTAAAAACGCCCCTAGCTTGTAGAGGGGCGTTTTGTTACTTTCTTTTACCTACTTTGCGTCTGCGTACTATGTGGATATTTGAGTACTTCTTTGCGCGGCGTGTCTTCTGCCCCTTACCTGTTGGCTTGCCCCACTTAGAGCGTGCGCGTCTGTGTCCACGACCTGCCTTACCCTCGCCACCACCATGTGGGTGGTCTACCGGATTCATTACGCTACCTCGTACGGTTGGACGTATACCCTTCCATCTGTTGCGTCCTGCCTTACCAATGGTTACCAGCTTGTGCTCTTCGTTTGAAACTGCTCCCACATTTGCCCAAGATGTACTTAACACCTTGCGCACTTCAGAGCTTGGCATCTTGAGGTGAGTATAGCCTGCATCGTGTGCTATAACCTCACCATAGTTGCCGGCAGAGCGTGCCAGCTTAGCACCACTACCAGGTTTAATTTCTATATTATATACAAATGTGCCTACTGGCATTTTAATCAGTGGCAGTCGATTACCTTTTTTAATTTTTGCTTTCTCAGAGACTATAAACTCGTCTCCTGCCTCTGTAGACTTGGGTACTACCACATATCTGCGTTCTCCATCTGCATAAAGTGCCACACCAATAAAGGCACTACGGTTCGGATCATATTCTACTGTCTCAATCTTTGCCGGGACATCTAACTTGTTATATTTAAAGTCTATCAAACGGTAGCGTCGCTTGTGTCCACCGCCCTTATGGCGAGTAGTGATTCTACCTGCACTGTTGCGTCCCACCCCACGTTTAATGCCCTTGGTAAGTGCCTTGAGGGGCTTACTCACCGTTAGCTTCTTCTTATATGAGATTCTTGTCATGCCACGTCGGCCAGGTGTTGTTGGTTTGTAACTCTTCATCTCGTTAGAAATTATTCTGATAATCACTACGTAATTTAAATAAATCAATATGCTCCCGTATTGTATTTCTAACGGGATTCATATTATACTACATTAATTTTATCTCCCTCCTTTAGATACACATATGCCTTTTTGCCACCAGCCTTAACACCAGTTACACCTGTGCGTTGGTTGCGTACCTTTTTCTTAGCAATTTTAGACACATTTATCTTAACAGGCTCTATTTTGTAAATTGCCTTTAGTGCCTCCTTTATGAGCTGCTTATTTGCACGTGGGTCTATATTAAATACGTACACATTTCTGTCTGCGGCATACATCGCCTTCTCTGACATTCTTGGGGCATGCAATACCCAAGACAAATCTGCTTGGCCTTGCATAGGTGCAGCTACATCCTTCTTTGCTATCTTTTTTTCTTCCTTGCCCTCCGTAGCTTTAGCGGGGGAGGGTGTTTTTGTTTTACTAAATAATGCCATAATATTACTTTATTCTTGCTTCTAGGTGCTCTAGAGCTTGCTCTGGATTTACGATAATCACATATTTGTATTTAAGTACATCCACAGGATTAAGATTACGCACCTCACTCACATAAATATTACCAAAGTTGCTGAAGCTCTTTTGAATATTTACGTCTTTCTCAGAAAGAGCTATCAATACTGCATTATGACTCTTGGTGGCCATGGCCTCTAAGCCCTTAACCTTTGCTAGTACATCAATCATACTCTTGGCCTCCGCACTTTTAGGTACCTCAAACTTTAGAGAGTCCATAAATATGAGTTCTGTATCTGCAAGCTTCTTCGCTAGAGTCATAAACAGTGCCTTGACCCTCATCTTCTTGTTAATCTTCTTGCTATGTACTACCTCATTGCGAGGACCAAATGTTACGCCACCCCCCTTCCATATGGGGCTCCTGCTAGAGCCGTGGCGAGCACGTCCTGTACCCTTTTGCTTCCATGGCTTTTTGCCACCACCTGCAACCTCGCTCCTGTCTTTGGTGTGAGCTATGCTAGTGCGAGCATTTGCCTGCATCCCCACTACCACCTGGTGCACTAGGTCTGCATTCCATTCTACACCAAATATGCTCTCTGGCAGTTCTGCTGAGCCCTTCTTCTTTCCTGTTTGTGTGTAAATATCTGCTTTCACCCCGTTAGAAGCCGAGTGTGAGCCTACTTTTTTCACAATTGTTTTTTTATCTTTTGTTTTTGTTTCCATATTTTAATATATTTGCCTTACCATCCCTAGCGCTCGCAGCTTCTAACGGGGTTCATATCCACGTACCTCCACTAGTGTACCTTGTCTACCTGGGATTGCCCCCGATATTACCAGTGTATTAGTGTTTTTGTCTACCTGTAGTACAGTAAGATTCTTAACAGTAACTCTGTCACTTCCCATGCGGCCTGACATTCTTGTGCCTTTAAATACTCGTTGTGGCCCAGTAGAGCCAATAGATCCCGGTGCACGCTCGGAGTGCTTCTGACCATGAGTACGTGGACCACCGGCGAAGTTGTGACGCTTTACAACTCCTTGAAAGCCCTTACCCTTGCTTGTGGCACTCACCACTACCTTGTCTCCAACCTCAAATATTGTAACGTCTATGCTGTCTCCTTTTTTGGTCTCTGCAATATCTCCTCTGAACTCGCGTATAACTTCAAAATTGCCGAGATCTCCGAAGTGCTTTTTTTGTGCGTTTGGTATATTTTTCTCTTTCTTTTCTCCGAATCCAACCTGAACCGCGTTGTAACCATCTTTTTCCTCATTTATTACCTGAGTTACTATAACAGGTCCGGCCGTAAGAATAGTCGCAGGAAGACACTGACCTTCTTCGTTAAAGATTTGTGTCATTCTTTGTTTTGTTCCAAGTATAAACTTCATTTGTTTGTAAAATAAAACACCCAACAATGGGCGCAATACAACTTCGCTCCCATTGGTTACTCAACAAGAGCAACGTAGGTGAGCACAGTATACACAAACTTTTTCTAAATACAACTCTCTTCAATCTGTACCTATAATGAATACTCCTTCTAAATTTAAAAATTAATGAACTGTAGTGGAAAAGAGCCACCATAATACGACCCTCCTGTACATGTCACCGTGTCTGTCTTATTTGCAGGACATGTATATGGATACCAATCAAGACATATACCGACTGAAGGAGGACATGGTCCAGGAGCTAGAACCATCACAGACATATTACTGTGACTCGAGAGGGTCTTAAACGAACCGTTATCACATCTAAAGGCCCACCTAACCGTTGGCCAATATGATCTCTCTCCAGTAGATATTGCACCGTGTGCAGCTGCAGATATACTAACAAACCCTTGGTACCCATATATTGATACTGTAGCAGTTGTTGCAGAACATCCAACATAACAACTGCTTAAAGTAACAC